>JBCDHV010000470.1:0-3603 GCA_038749615.1 Bacteroidota bacterium | reverse complement strand
GACGGTGAGACGCCGCCGGCCTTTGGCGCGGCGTGCTTTGACCACTTTGCGGCCGTTCACCGTCGACATGCGGCTGCGGAAGCCATGCTTGTTGACGCGCTTGCGCCGGCTGGGTTGATACGTACGTTTCATGACAGTAAAGAGTCTGGGTATTGCATTAAACACGTGCCGGCGTACTACGCCGCAGAACAGCAAAGGTACGGATTCCGCCGTGAAGTTCGCGCTAAAGCGCTGGAGGCACAGCGGCTCCGTACGCCCGAGGCCTCAGCCCTGGGCACTCCCAGCGCCCATCAACACAGCAGTCCACCGTCTTGTGTACACTTCTTCTTCAAGGCGTGGCGGTTGAACCGGCAGGGGTAAACGGCGTATATTGGAAATCTTTGCATTCCTAGCACCTAGAGAGCCGGAGCCGCGATTCCCTTTGCGCAGCGCCGGCTCGTCTGCGTACGTGCGGCGAGGACCCTGGAGCACAAAACGGGTGAACGGCCTATCCCCGTCCAGCTCCTGATGCCCTTTTTGGTCCACGCGGTACCGGCAGGCGACAATCTCGATTCGTAATGAACGTCAATAGTTATCGCACCCTGAGCGCCAAGCCGGCTGATGTCCAGCGGGAATGGCTCGTCGTGGATGCAGACCAGCAGGTCGTGGGCCGGCTGGCTACCCAGATCGCCCACGTGCTTCGTGGCAAACACAGGCCAAACTACACGCCCCACGTCGACGGCGGTGATTTCGTCGTAGTCGTGAACGCGGAGAAGATCCGGTTTACGGGCAACAAGGAGACCCAGAAGGAATACTTCCGGCACACCGGGTACCCGGGTGGCGTCAAGTTGGCCACGCCGAAGGTGAAGCGGGAGAAAGATCCCACCTTCATCCTCTCCAATGCCGTCAAAGGCATGCTTCCGAAGACGAAGCTCGGCCGGCAGATGATTTCGCGCCTCAAGGTGTACGCCGGCCCGGAGCATCCGCACGAAGCCCAAGACCCGAAACCGTTCGACGTCAAGTAAGCACGTCGCTGATCCATCTTAGTTAGAGACTCCCACAAGGAAGACTAATGGCACAACCTACGCAATACCAAGCGATCGGCCGGCGGAAGACGTCTGTAGCCCGCGTGTACCTGCGCCCCGGCAGCGGCGAGATCCGCGTCAACCGGAAGCCGCTCGAAACCTACTTCCCGCTCGAATGGCAGCGCCGTACGGTGCTCAACCCGTTCGCAGTCACGGAAACCCTCGGCCAGTTCGACCTCGTCGTGACGGCCCGTGGCGGTGGCATCACCGGCCAAGCCGAAGCGATCCAGCTCGGCCTCGCCCGTGCGCTCGTCGACTTCAACGAAGAGCTGCGCAAGCCGCTTCGTGACGCCGAGATGCTCACGCGGGACCCACGCGCGGTCGAACGCAAGAAGTACGGCCAACCGAAGGCCCGCAAACGCTTCCAATTCTCGAAGCGCTAATTCGGCGGTTGGTTGGGCGGTACGCACGCTTCGCTCTCTACGGTTGGGTGGTTTTGTCCCACTCCCCACAGTGAGCAACGCGAGCGTCCTGTCCACCCACCCAACCATCACCATCCCTCATATGGCCTGATGTCCTACCGGGTGTCTGGAGTGGCTACGCATAGCACTCGGATCGGTAGGGGCACGTGACGGCTGTAGCGGTTTAACCCAACACATACTCATGTCTGAACCTCTCGCTCTACAGGAGCTTGTCAAGGCTGGTGCACACTTCGGGCACCTGACCCGCCGCTGGAATCCGAAAATGCGTTCCTACATCTTCATGGAGCGCAACGGGATCCACCTCATCGATCTGAAGAAGACGCAGAAGTCGCTCACCGAAGCCGCCCGCGCCGCCGCGCGCATGGCCAAGCAGCGGAAGAAGATCCTCTTCATCGGCACGAAGAAGCAGGCCAAAGACGCTATCCAGGAAGAAGCCGAACGCGCCGGCATGCCGTACGTCACGGAACGCTGGCTCGGTGGCATGCTGACCAACTTCCAGACCATCCGCCAAAGCATCCGGCGTATGGAGACGCTCAAGCGCCAGGAAACGGACGGCACGTTCGACCAGCTCAAGAAAAAGGAGCGCCTGATGCGCATGCGCGAGCGCGAGAAGCTCGAACGCACGCTCTCCGGTATCTCGGAGATGCCCAAGCTGCCGCACGCCGTCTTTATCGTCGACATCAACCGCGAGCACATCGCCGTTGACGAAGCTCGGAAGCTCGGCATCCCGGTCATCGCACTCGTAGACACCAACTGCGATCCGGACCTCGTCGACTACCCGATCCCGGCCAACGACGACGCGCTGAAGTCGATTCGCCTCCTCACGGCCTACATCGCCGACGCGATCGTCGAAGGCAAGGCCGCCGGCGAAGTCAAGGATGCCGAGAAGGCCGCCGAGCAAGAGAAGCTGGAACAAGAAGCCGACGCGTAACGCTTCGCCGCTTTGGTTGGATAGGTGGGCAGGTGGGTAGCTGATTGGGCGCTAGCCGATGATTCGGCTAGGGCTCACAGGCTCGCACCCCAACCCACCTGCCCACCGACCCACCTTTTAACGTATACCTGTAGAAATGGCTATTTCCGCCAAAGACGTAAAGAAGCTCCGGGACATTACCGGGGCGGGCATGATGGACTGCAAGAAAGCGCTCACCGAGGCAAACGGTGACTTCGACGCAGCCATCGACATTCTCCGTAAGAAAGGACAGAAAGTATCGGCCAAGCGTGCTGACCGTGATGCCAGCGAAGGCCGCATCGCCACGAAACTCAACGAGGATGCCTCCGCCGGCGCGATCGTCGAGGTCAACTGCGAGACCGACTTCGTTGCCCGCAACGATGAGTTCGGCGGCTTTGCCCAACGCATCGCCGACATCGTTCTGGCCGAGAAGCCGGCTGACGCCGACGCGTTGAACGCCGCCGAGTACGCCGATGGCCGCTCGGTGGGCGAGACCGTCAGCGACATGATGGGCAAGATTGGCGAGAAGATCGACATCCGCCGGTTTGCCGTCGTCAATGCGACCGAAGGCCGCGTGGTCGATTACATCCACCCAGGCTCGCGCCTCGGCGTGCTCGTCGACATGAAAGGCGGCGGCGACCTCGATGGAGCCGGCCGTGACCTCGCCATGCAGATCGCCGCGATGAACCCGGTAGCCGCCCGCGTAGACGAGGTGCCGGAAGAAGTGAAGCAGAAAGAGCTCGAAATCGGCCGCGAAACGGCGCTCAACGAAGGCAAGCCCGAGCACATCGTCGACCGCATCGCTGAAGGCAAACTGAAGCGCTACTACAAGGACAACGTCCTCGTCGAGCAGGCCTTCGTCAAAGACAGCTCGATGACGGTCACGCAGATGCTCAAGAAAGCAGACGCCGACATTGAACGCTTCGTCCGCTTCGCCCTCGGCGCTTGATGGTTGTTGGGTTTTGGTTGGGCGGTTGGGCAGCGGATTTGCCTGATCGCTCACCGACCGAAGCACTGTAGAATAAGAAAGCCCCTCGGCGACTCGCCGAGGGGCTTTCGTTTTGGCTAGGGCTCAACATTGCGTGTGAGCATTCCTGCCCAACCACCCAACCAAATCCCGCCCAACCTTAGTTAAACCCAGTGCCGCTGACCGCAGGGCGTTCGTCCT
>JBCDHV010000469.1:0-3611 GCA_038749615.1 Bacteroidota bacterium | reverse complement strand
CTCGGAAGACCCGAACCGATCATCCAAGCGCACATTCGCCTGCCAGCCCAAGCGTAGCGTGCTGGCCTGCACCCGCATCGTGTCGTTCCAATCGGCCGCCTGCGTGTAATAATCCTCCACGATCTGCGGCCCCCCATCGGTCTGGGCATAGTACAGGATGCTCATCCCCCCACCGATCCCGATGAGCAGAATGAACACGACGAGTCCAGGCCAGGCGATATGTGGAGGGAGCGAGGGCATGTGGGGGTGTGGCTGTGTGGCAAGGTGGCTGTGTGGCGATGCGGTTCGCTGGCGAAAGGCTGAGGGGCTGGCGCGAGATGACAGCCACACGGCCACATCGCCACACCTGCTACCCAGCCACATTCCCTCACCCCGGCCCGAGCAACACGAAGCGTACCGTTTCCTCGGTGCCGTCGTCGAAGCGGATGGCGAAGGTGACGGGGAGTTCGTTGTCGTGCTCGAAGCTGTTGGCCGGCGTACTGACCCACGCCTCGACGCGGATCATCTCCTGTGCGTCGAGGGCAATCGCCGGCGGCCCCACGAGCCGGACTGTGAGGGTGGAGGGTTCGATGCCGGCGACCGTGAACGTGCGGGTCTCGTCCGTCAGGTTGTGAACACGGAAGCGGAGCCGGTTGGCAATCGAGCCGTCTGGCAGGGCCGTGTAAACTTCGGTACTGACCGCCCGCCCGACGTTCACCTTGTACGACCCTCGTTGGAGCAAGGCCATCACGAAGAGACTCGAAATCAGCACGATGAGCAGGCCGTACACGATGGTCCGAGGCCGGATCGTGCGTTCGTCTTTGCCCTCGAGCGCGCGCTCGGACGTGTACCGGATCAGCCCGCGCGGCTTGCCGATTTTGTCCATGATCGGGTCGCAGGCGTCGATGCACTGGGTGCACGCGATGCATTCCATCTGCAGGCCGTCCCGGATGTCAATGCCGGTGGGGCAGGTGCGCACGCACGCGCCGCAGTCAATGCAATCGCCGAGGGGCGATTCGGCGTCGGTGCGGCGGCGCTTGCCGCGAGGCTCGCCGCGTGTGGGGTCATAGGAGACGATCAGCGAGTCTTCATCGACCAGCGCCGATTGCAACCGGGCGTACGGGCAGGCAATCGTGCACATTTGCTCGCGGAAGTATGCGAAGTCGAAGAGCACCAGGCCCGATGTGAAGGCCATCAGCACGAAATAGCCCCAGTGCTCGGCCGGCGGTTGGGTCATCCAGTGGATGAGGTTGTGCCAGCCGGCGAAATAGGCCACGAACGTGTGCGCGAGGAACACCGAGATCAACGTGAAGACGGAGAGCTTGACGGCCCGCCGGCCCATCCATTCGGTGATCGTCTTGATGTCTTTGCTCAGCATCGCGACGGCCCGTTTTTGCTGTGCGCTGAAGCCGGCCTGCGTCCCGGCATCTTGCTTCGAGAGGCGCCAGGCGGCCCACACGTCCCGGATCGATTTCGCCTTGGCGTCTCGGCGCTGCCGCCTGGCCGGCGGGCCTTCGATCAGGTTTTCGAGCGGCCGGAAGACGAACTCCATATAGACCGTCTGCGGGCATCCCCAGCCGCACCAGACGCGGCCCCAGAGCGCTGTCACGAGAATGATGACCAGCAGGGAGGCGATGCCCATCATCAACAGCAGAAACGTGTCCGTTGGGTAGAACGTCGTGCCGAAGAACGTGAACTCGCGCCGGAGCACATCCAGGAAAACCGCCGGCTTGCCTCCGATGCGCACAATGGGGAGTGCCACGAAGAAGGCAATCAGCACCCACCCGACGATCCGGCGAGCCTTCCAGTAGCGGCCCCGGCTCTCGAACGGGTAGACCCATTTCCGCTTCCCATCACGCGTGAGCGTAGACAGCACCTCCTCGGGCGAGTCCAGCACGCCGGGCGGGCCAGTAAATTCAGAAATGGGAATCATCGTCTCTGCGTTCCTTCGCTCTAGACTCTTCTTTACATGCGCACGCCGGCTGCCGTCGAGTCGGTGCGCACCAGCAGGTCGCCCTGGGGCTCTTTCGCATTCGCTGGCGCCGTGCCGTGCAGGCTCCACACGAAGGCAACCACCTCGGCCCGTTCTTCCGGGTTGAGGGCGGCGCTCCATCCGGGCATGCCTTGCGCGGCCACACCTACTTCGATGACGGTCCACATGTCGAGCGGTGTGTGGCCGTGGATCCAGTGATCGTCGGTCAGGTTGGGGCCGATCTGGCCCTCGCCGACGGCTCCGTGGCACGAAGCGCAGAAGGTCGCATACGTGGCCGCGCCGTTGGCCGCCATCTCTGCAGACTCGACGAAGGTCTTCAGCGTCGGGGCATCGACCTCGAAGCTGGGGTTCGCGGCCTCGTAGGCGGCTCGAATGGTTTCGAGTTCCGCGACACCCTGAGCCAGGTCTTCCTCGTAGGTGTCGACGAATCCGAAGACCCGAATACCGAGGACGTAGACGACGGCAAAGACGACGGTTGCCCAGAAAATGCCGGTCCACCAGCCAGGCATCGGATTGTCGAACTCCTCGATGCCATCATAATTGTGCCCTGCGATGACGACGCCGTGCGGGTCGGGCTGGGAGGCCTCTTCAGCGGGCTCTTGGGGAGGGAGATCAGACATGAGTCGCTTGGGAAAATGGCGGGGGGAACGAAGAGAACGCCCGGAGATCAGGCAGAATCTGCCTGTCCGTTCACGTGTTCTAGGGGCTGCGCCGTTTGCTTGGGTGCTGGGGTGCCTTCATCTAGCGGAATCCGCTTGGCATACTCCCGGGCGCGCTTCGATAGCGTCAGGGCGTAGATCATCATCAGCACGAAGGCGACCAGAAACGCCACCAGCCCGATCTGCGGCAGCAAGCCGGCATCGATACTGCGAAGGACTTCTTTGAACATGGGCGTGGGAGGTTACGAGGCTGGCTGGAGCGCGGTCACAAGCCCGGTCACGGCGGCCGAGTACGGTCCGCTCAGCTTGGATTGATGTCCGTGCCGAGGCGTTGGAGGTAGGCGACGAGGGCGATGATCTCGCGGTCGGCGAGGCCGGCGGGGCCGCCCTGGGTTTCAATGGAGCCAGCAAACCGGGCAGCTTCTGCACGGGCGAGTTCAGCGGCGCGGGCGACTTGGTCGTCTGAGTAGGGCACGCCGAGGGTTTGCAGGGCGTTCAGCCGGCTGGAGAGATCGGACAGGTCCAGTTCGTCACTGATCAGCCAGGGGTAAGGCGGCATAATCGAGCGCGGGCTGGTCGAGCGCGGGTCTTCCATGTGGCGCACGTGCCAGAGGTCCGGATACTTGCCGCCGACGCGCGCGAGGTCCGGCCCAGTGCGCTTCGAGCCCCAGAGAAACGGGCGCTCGTAGATGGTCTCGCCGGGCTTCGAGTACTCGCCGTAGCGTTCGAGCTCGTGCCGGAAGGGGCGCACCATTTGGGAATGGCAGTTGTTGCAGCCTTCCCGGATGTAGAGGTCCCGCCCGGCGATTTCGAGCGGCGTAAACGGTTCTACCGCATCGATGGTCGGGACGTTGTTGTCGATCAAAAACGCCGGCACGAACTGCACGATCGTCCCCACGAGAATCGCCAACGTGGTCAGCACCGTGAAGACCATCGGCCACCCTTCGAGCCGGCGGTGAAATCCGTCTTTTTTGATGAAT
>JBCDHV010000468.1:0-3612 GCA_038749615.1 Bacteroidota bacterium | reverse complement strand
GGCTGAAGCGGAGACGATGGTCATCAAGGTGCCGGGAAAGAACACGGCGTAGCCACCTAGATCGATGAACACGAAGTAGCCGATGTCGAGTAACCCGCCCACGAGGGCCGTTACCCAGATGGCTGTGAGATTCTGGCGCCAGATAAAGCCGGCTCCGATGATCGTCACCAGGCCGCCCCAGAGGAGATTCCAGGCGTGCTGGTTGAGCACGGCTCCGACGGCATCGGGGTAAGTAAGCGCGAGGGTGCTCGGATCTACCGCATCTGCGATGGACTGAAATCCAGATGCCGTCTCCCCTGAAATGATGAGAATGCCAGCGGCAGCGTGAACGAAGCCCCAGATGACCCACAAAACAGCAGCGATCTTGAGGCACACGACTTGTGCGGATGTCATGGGGAGCGAAGATGGAATGGTCATGGAGAGACCTCCTCAGTAGGTAAAAGGGAAGACCAAGAAAATGGCCAAAAAGAAACCTTAAGGGTTACAAATTTAGGCGGCAGTCCAGCTGCTAAATGCGGTGGGACTCGTCAATCACCCGTGCACAGCCGAGACCGGACGTACCGGTCCATTTCGGCGATCGTCACGGTTTCCAGCCGTTCGAGCAAGACCTGTTCAGCCTCGGCGCAGTGACCATTGACGTACTCGGCAAGGACTGCAGCGGGGCCGACCCCACAGTCGCCTGGATGCCGGGGTAGGATCTGCGCATCGTCTGCCACGGCTTCGTAGGCTTCCCGGAGCGTGATGGCCGAGGCACTGCGTGCCAGTACACTACCCCCGCCTGGCCCTCGCTGCGTGTTGATTAACTCCGCGCGTTGAAGCTTTGCGAGAACGCGCCGCAAGACGACCGGACTGGTGCCGTACGTGCGGGCCAGCGTGTCAGAGGTAAGCGGTTTTCCGTCCCGGTAAGCCAGAAAGCCAAGTATGTGAAGGGCAATGGTGAACTGACTATTCGTAGCCATAAAGTAACCAATGTGGTGACAATTTGCAAAACGAGGGACGCAGCGTGAGTATAGTCCGAACAGCGGGCATTATACTGGCTCACGTTCTCGCCATTCATCCGAAAAGAGATGCTCGCCGCCGCTGTTCTGCTCTTCTTGATTGGTCTGGCCCACTCCTACCTGGGAGAGCGCTACATCCTGATCCGCCTCTTCCGCCGCGACCTGCCCAGGCTCTTCGGAGGCGACGAGTTCACGAAGAAGACGCTCCGGTTTGCGTGGCACATCACGACGGTCGCGTGGTGGGGGATGGCCGCTCTCCTGGTGGCCGGGCTAGACTCAGCGCAGACTTCGCTCCGGATTATCTCGATTACGTTTCTCGTGACAGGCGTGATCGCGCTCGCTGGCAGCCGGGGGCGGCATCTTTCGTGGATTGTATTCCTTGCCGTCGCAGGCCTCACATGGTGGGCTTCGTAATGCCAGTCTCGCGGCTCGTTCGGGTGTCTGCGCTACCGTTCTGTCGTCTTACTTTGGTATCGTTTATGATCATCGTCGCAGGAAAACTCTACATCAAACCAGGCCAGCGCGACGCCTTCGTTTCGAAGTCCGCCGAGGCCGTCAGGTTGGCCAGGCAGTCCTCAGGGTGTATCGACTTCGCCGTCGATGCAGACTCCGTCGACCCAGACCGGGTCAACGTGTACGAGGCCTGGGCGTCGCTCGAGGCCTTGCACGCGTTCCGCGGAGCCGGCCCAGGCGATGACCTGTCCGCGCTCATCGTGAGGGCCGAGGTCAAGGAGTACGAGGCAGCTCCTCGCACCGGGTGATCTCGGTGCTTGCACGGCTGAAGAGTTGTGGTAAGTGTAGACAAGAACCTGCCGCCGTATCCAGTCACGGCGATTTGGCAGGTAGCGACCGATGAAAAACGGTTTCACGCGCCCGTGCGCAGAGGAGACAGGCCTACGCTCAAAAAGGACTCCGCCCATCGAGAGCGGCTCGACGTGGCGCTTCGGGGCATGGCGTCAGAGAATTAGGGAAGACCCGGTAGACGTTGGCTGGTTCGCCCGGAAACAGCTATCTGTAAGGTCTGTGCTCTGCCCGGGAAAACGAAAGTCCCCACGCAAGCGTCTCTCTGCATTGGTCAGCCCATCGGTACACCTCCGCTACCTCGATCTTACTGCGATCATGACGATCACGAGCTTCTATCCCTTGCTCACGGTGAACGACCTGAAGGCCGCTCGCCAGTTCTGCACCACACACCTTCCTTTCAAAGTCGTTTACGAGGCCGACTGGTATCTCAGCCTCCGTGCCGAGGGGGATCTCCTGTACGAGCTCGCGTTCATTGAGCCTAACCACTCCAGCGTCCCCGAGCGGCGGCGGTCCGCCACCGCGGCGGGAGTCATCCTGACAATCGAGGTCGAAGACGTGGACGCCGCTCATGCTGCATTCGAAGCCGAGGGGTTTCCGATGCACGTGCCGCTTCGCGACGAGCCTCACGGGCAGCGCCACTTCATCACGGAAGACCCAAACGGCATCCTCGTCGACGTGATTACCCCGAGTCCACCCCAAGAAGGCTTTGAAGCCGGCTATGTGGACTTGAACTGACCGGTAGCAAAGGTGAGCCGGCGGCGTTCAGGCTGTTCACGCAGCTCGTGGCCTAGTAACTTCACGGCCGGCAATCGTCTCGCTTACCCACTACTGACTGACGCGTCATGCCCGAGATCTCCTACGACGGCCGGCACTTCAAGCCCGTATCGAATGCCGCGAATGGCGAGGTCAGCGGCGAGACGGTGTTTTCTTATCCCCAACGCGGTGACATCGTGTGGGCGACGTACGAGGGCGGCAGCGTGCGCTTCGGAACGCTCGTTGCCAGCGTCGCTGCGGATGGGTGTCTCGACATGAGGTACGCGCATGTCAACACGAGCGGCGAGATGATGACAGGCGAGTGCCACTCGACGCCCGAAGTCCTACCCGATGGCCGGCTGCGGCTCCACGAACGCTGGCGCTGGACGAGCGGCGACGAGAGTGCCGGCGAATCCATCATCGAAGAGATCATGCCCCCGGTTCGCCACGCCTGATTCACCGTCCTTTTTGTACGGCCTGCGTGTGCCTTGGCCTGCCTGATGTCCCCTCATGAAGGTCTTTGTTTCAGCTCGGATATTCGCCAGCAACTACCAACTCGTCGTCTGCGATGACCCAGACGCCTTTACCGACGAGTCCAATTGGACCGAGGGCGACGTGGAGCGCGGGTTTGCCGGCCATCCGCACTTCCGGATGGTGAGTACCGAGGCAGACCTCAACGACCATTGGGTAGAGGCTACGATCACAGAGCAACCTCCGGATTTCGAGCCCTGGGACCGGGTGATCTGTACCAACGTCCAGTGTGACTCGGGAATGCTCAACGTCATGTCCGTGATCGATGCGGAAGCCCCGATTTGCATTCCCGCGCCTCCAGGGCCCTACGCCGCGTACGTCGCGTCCTGCAACGTGGGCGTCGATCAGAACACGCTTGGCGAAGACCGTGAACTGACAGACCGGCAACTGGCCCAGCGAAAAGACCTGGAGTGGTATCGCATCTACTTCGTACCAGGCGTAGCTCCGGCTGTCGGATTCCTGAAAGGCGAGACGCACTGACGCCCAACACGATGAACGTTACAGAGCCCCTCTACGTCTCCACCCG
>JBCDHV010000467.1:0-3615 GCA_038749615.1 Bacteroidota bacterium | reverse complement strand
GTCGCCGATGCCATCGCTGACGTGGTGCAATCGGGCCGCACGCTCGATGAAGCCGGCCTCAAACGCGTGGGCGATCCCATCGTCGAGTCCGAGGCTGTGCTGATCGGCCGCACCACGGCGGCTCTGGACGACCTCAAGGTGACCCGGTTCGTGGAACGGCTGCGTGGCATCATCGTCGCGCGGGATTACGTGATGGTCGAGTACGACATGCCGGCGGCCTTGCTCGATGAGGCGTCCGCCGTAACGCCTGGAATCGAAGCGCCGACCGTGGCTCCACTCAGCCGTGAAGGATGGGTCGCCGTCAAAGCCATGGCGAAGCAGCACCGCGTCAACGAAATCATGGACCGCCTCGCCGACCTCGGTGCGAAAGGCATCATCGTCACGGATATCCGGACGTGCCGGATTTAGGTTGACAGTTGGGCTGTTGGGTAGGGGAGCTGGTTGGAGAACCTTACACTGGTTCGGGACTCAAAGCCCATCCACCAGCCTACCTCTCCATTCAGCCCATCCTGCCGTGTCCGTTCTCGTTGCGTCGTTTCGCTTCCTAGCGTTGGCCGTGGTGATTCTGGTGGGGACGCTGTTGGTTTTGCTGGCGGCGTTGGTACCGGTGGACGTGAAGGGCGCGCGGCCGGCGGCGTGGGTGACCAAGGCCATGGCGCGGTCGTTCTTCGTGGTGTTCGGGCTCCGGCTCACCTGTAGCGATCCTGAAGCCTTCCGCCGGCATCGGGGGTTTCTCTTTCCGAACCACGAATCGTACGTAGACGTGATTGCCGTGATGGCGCTCGGTCCTGTACGGTTTTTGGCGATGAAGGAGGTGAAGCGTTGGCCGTTCATCGGGTGGATCGCGATGGCGATCGGGACCGTGTTCGTCGACCGCAGCAATCCAGCCTCCCGGGACGCCGCTCGGGCACGGGTAAGCCGGCAGATTGCCAAGCGCCCGCATCCACCGATTGCGCTGTTTCCCGAGGGAAAGATCGGCCAGGGCAATGAACTCCTACCCTTTCGGTTTGGGGCATTCGAAATGGCCGTCGAAGGAGGCGTCGCGTACCGTCCCTGCGTGATCCACTACGACCGCTACGATCTCATCGAATGGGACAAAGAGCCGGTCTGGGTGTCTGCGTGGCGGCTCGCTCGTTACGTCCGCCGGCACGAGGCACGTGTTGTTTTACTCGACGAGGTGATGCCGGAGTCCTCGGATGACCCGGAACGCCTCGCGAGGGATGCCCACGCCGTGATAGACGCGGCGTTTCTTGGCCTGGGCGGAGCATCTGGACTGCCGGCTGACGAAGAGCGCCGGACTCGGTGAATGTCAGGTAGCCAGCGTCGGGCTTAGGGAATACACGGTTCGCTGAAGCCCCAAAATCGAAAGGGCTGACGAGCGGGGCGTTTCGCCTACCCGTCAGCCCTCAAGATGCCCATCGGATCTATTCGACGCCGACTTCCGACATCGAGTTGAGGTCGCCGAGTGGAAGATCATCAGCGAAATCGCGCAGTTCGGAGAAGGGCAAGTTGTTGCTCTCGACTTCGACGATGAACCGCTCGGCCAGAAAGACCGTCAGGTTGGACGCGCGGATGTCGCCCGAGATGGATTCCTTCTCCAGCGCCGGCCCACCCCGGTATTCCACCGTGCGCTCGAAGCCGTCGCTGCCTTCGCGGTTGTACGATTGGTTGAGCCACTGGTATCCCATCAACGCGACGCCCCGCATCGTGCCGGTGTCCGTGACGTTGACATCGATCTCCGTGGTTCCGTTCGAGTACGTGGCGTTAGAGTTGGACATGCTCATGCCCATTGCTGATGTATTCTGTCCGCTTAGATCGGTGCGGTCGTATCCGGAAACGGAAGCTGGCAGAACGCCCTGAAGGTCTTCGTATCCAACGGCTTCCGTAGTGCGCGTACCGCGTTCGCGTTCTTCGAGCGTGGTGGCGCCTTCAATGCCGGCGCGTGCGGCTTCGTTAGGGCTTATGGTACCATCGCCATCGGTGTCCATGTTGGTTTCGGAGAGCGCTTCGGCCACTTCGGCCTGGGATTGGGCATCCGCGTCGTCTCCGCCGCAGCCGGCGAGGGGGATGATGAGGAACGCGAGGAGAAGGAGGGTGAGACGGGTCATGGGAGGAGGATTGTGGTGTGTAGAGTCAGAGAAAGTCTGCCACTTAAAGTAGGATTACGCAACGACATAGGGAAAGCGAGTGACTCCGCCAGGCTCTTCGGCGGCTAGGAAATGCGTGCAGGGCCTGCCCTTTCGCCTTTAAACGGCGGCCTCCGATACCCATTCTGCACGCCGTCACCACATGCCACCATGCGAGTTCTCGGTCTTCTGATCCTGTTTGTGTCGGTTTCTGGTTGTGCCAACAGCCTGACGCCCCTGTACCGCGACTTCGAGGTGCGTCCCGTGGAAACGAGTGTGGCGGACGGTGACGCGGCTGAACCCAGCGCCATCGAACGTCCGGAGCTGGAAGCCCGGGTCGAGCGTGCCCTTGGCGCTGCCGGCTGGGCGATCACGGAGGGTCCATCGGACAACGTGGTGTCAACGGAATCACGCCAGATGCAGAACTACGGCATCTACAGCATCCGTATCTCGCTCGACGTGCTGCCGATGGCCGGCAACCACGTCCGCGTGCTCGTCCATCCGTACCGGCACTACTTCACCGGATCCCGCAGCAAGTTGCCGTACCTGAAACGCGGCCTGGGCCGGTCGTTTCTACCTGAGCTTGAGCGGGCATTCGCAGACGAAGGCATCGTCTTGAGAGGCACGCAGGTCGAGCGAGACGAGGATGTGGACTAGTGGCTCCGCGGGTGCTTCGCGTGGCCGGTGGGCGGGTTGCGAGTGGCGGGTAACGGAGGCCGGCAGGGGAGTTCGGGCTTACTAGTTGTCCCGCTGGTCTTCTTGATCTGCAGGATCCAACGGAAGATCGTCCAGCCATGCGTGGCGCTCTGCCGTGTAATCCCCTCGGCCCATGTTGTAGTGGGCGGCAAGACGTGCTGCTGGTAGAGGTCCCAGCTCACGGACAAGGATGATCAGCGCCTCCTCGGTCAGTTCCTCAATGGTGAGATCACTTTTCTTCATGACTGTCGAGGATAGAGAGCAAATGTACGGGTGATACGACACGGACCGAGCCGATGTTCAGTCTGCTTGCTCGCTGAAGAAACCGATCGTCTGTGGTACACAACGCATCCGCGGCCATCGCGATGGCAGATGCGAGATGGAGAGCGTCCGCGCTGCCTAAGCCTTGTCTGTGATACGACCGACCACGTTCCTCGATAGAAGCAGTTGTTGCAGTCCACGCGTCAGCATTGGAAAGAATTGAAGCAGCATACGCTCTTCTCAGTCGGAAGGGGTTGCGCGCTGTCTCCTCCCAAAGTATCTGACTGGACAGTAGCGTGAATAGGTCGTTCTCATGACGGCGGAGCAGATCGAGAACGGCCACTGTCTCCCGCCGTACGCGATCCGATGTCTGGTCGTCGAAAGGACGCTGCAAGGCGCAGGTGTCGAAGTAGATTCGCATGGGAGAGGGGTTGCCCGAATGACGGACAGACCGCTGCTCCCGTAACCTGCGTGCTGGTGGTGTTTACAGCAGCCGGCTACTCAGGGTGAGGAGGTCGACTTCGGCTTGTTT
>JBCDHV010000466.1:0-3615 GCA_038749615.1 Bacteroidota bacterium | reverse complement strand
TTTCTCGATGACCCGGTTGCGCAGGCCCGTCGTGAAGTGCAAGCCGGCCGTCGGGGCTGCTACAGCACCGCGCTTCTCGGCAAAGATCGTCTGGTAGCGATCCCGGTCGGCGTCCTCGACTTTTCGGTCGAGATACGGCGGGATCGGCGTTTCTCCGATGCGGTCGATGGTGGCGTAGAGCTCTTCGTCTGTGCCGTCGAACAGGAAGCGGATGGTCCGCCCCCGCGAGGTGGTGTTGTCGATCACCTCGGCGATGAGGTCTTCGTCGAAGTACAGCTTGTTGCCGATCCGGATCTTGCGTGCCGGCTCGACGATAACGTCCCAGAGGCGAGTCTCGGCGTTGAGTTCGCGGAGCAGGAAGACTTCGATCTTCGCGCCGGTCTTCTCTTTGTTGCCGTGGAGCCGGGCCGGAAAGACCTTCGTGTCATTGACCACGATCACGTCGCCCTTGTTGAAATAGTCGGGCAGGTCCTTGACCAGCTTGTGCTCGATCCGCTGGTTCTCGCGGTCGACCACCATCATACGGGCGCTGTCCCGCGGCACGGCCGGATACTTGGCGACCAGTTCTTTCGGATACTCGTAAATGAAATTTGAAAGCTTCAGCGACTTGGTCGCCCCGAAGTTGGGCGGCTGCGAACTGAGATACTGCATAGGTAGGGGTCTGTGGAAAGAGTCCTAGCGGTCGGGCGAAATTCTGTGGCAGTGGGCCGTGCTGCCGCGCTTGTCCGGCATGGCCAAGCCTTGTCTACCAGTTCAGGGAACGGGCGTTTGGCCAGAAGGTGCCGAATATAACGGCCTCTCTTGCCCTGGACCAAGGCTTTCGAGGCCTCTTCTGGGGCTGAACGCCGGCCTGCGGAGCCCTGTACTGCTCATTTCAGGAAAACTTGATTCGGCCCAACTATCTCAGCGCTTAACCGCCTCTTCCCACAGGCCGGCTAAGGGGAGGGCTATATTTGCCCACTTTTGCCTACCACCCCCCACCCCAACCCTGTTCCCACCATGAGCACGGCCCAGACGATTGCGCCGAACGACGGGAAGCTTCTTGTGCTGTTGCCCGGCATGGGTGCCGTCGCTACTACCTTCATTGCCGGCGTCGAGGCCGTCCGGCGCGGCAACGCCCGCCCGATTGGGTCGCTGACGCAGATGCAAGCCATCCGCCTCGGCAAGCGGTCCGAAAACCGAAACCCGCTCATTCGCGACTTCCTGCCCCTCGCGCCGCTCGACACGCTCGAGTTCGGCGGCTGGGATGTCTTCGCCGATGACGCGTTCGATGCGGCATCCCGGGCCGACGTGCTCACGCCGAAAGACCTGAACCCGCTGGAAGACTTCCTCCGCACGGTCAAGCCGATGACGGCGGCGTTCGACAAGACGTACGTCAAGCGGCTCGACGGCCCAAACGTGAAGGACGCCAAGACCAAGTACGACTTGGCGCAGGAGCTTCGTGAAGACATCCGCCGGCGGATGCAAGAAACCGGCGCGACGCGGGCCGTCATGGTCTGGTGCGGCTCGACGGAGGTCTACCTGACGCCGTCGGCCTGCCACATGTCTGTCGAGGCCTTCGAGCAAGGCCTGCGGGACAACGACCCGGCCATCGCCCCGTCGCAGCTCTACGCCTACGCGGCCATCAAGGAAGGCGTCCCCTACGCCAACGGCGCGCCGAACCTCTCGGCGGACAACCCGGCGCTCGAGCAACTCGCGCTGGACAACAACGTCCCGATTGCCGGCAAGGACTTCAAGACGGGTCAGACCCTGATGAAGACGATCCTAGCCCCCGGCTTCAAGACACGGATGCTCGGCATCCAAGGGTGGTTCTCGACCAACATCCTCGGCAACCGAGACGGGGAAGTCCTCGACGACCCGGCCAGCTTCCGCTCGAAAGAAGTCACGAAGGCCGGCGTGCTCGACACCATCCTGCAGCCGGAGATCTACCCGGACCTCTACGGCGATCTGTACCACAAAGTCCGCATCAACTACTACCCGCCGCGCGGGGATGCGAAGGAAGGCTGGGACAACATCGACATCGTCGGGTGGCTCGGCTACAACATGCAGATCAAAGTCGACTTCCTCTGCCGCGACTCGATCCTGGCGGCCCCCATCGTGCTGGACCTCGCGCTCTTCCTGGACCTGGCGTCGCGCGCCGGCATGTCGGGCATTCAAGAGTGGCTCTCGTTCTACTTCAAGAGCCCACACACCGAGCAGGGGCACGTGCAGGAGCACGACATCTTCATTCAGCACTTCCGGCTGAAGAACACCCTGCGCGTGATGGCCGGCGAAGACCCGATCACGCACCTGTCGGAGGATATTGAGTGATCCGGTCAGCGTTGCTCCTCCCGAAGGCAGTGGTTGGGGATTTATGATTTGGGATTTATGATTTATGAGGAACGGTGCGGTTTAGCTGCATCGGTTCGCGTAGCTCGGTCTCCGGCAGAGCGTACTGTTCACGGCGAGCACCAGCAGCAGGAACAACCCTTCATAAATCATAAATCCCAAATCATAATTTTGGAGCAGAGAGTCTCAACTTGACTGCCAACCCGCGCTAACCTGCCCGCCCCATGCTCCCCCGTTCGCCTGGCTTTGTGATCTTCGATTGCGATGGCGTGCTGGTGGACAGTGAGCCGATTACGAACCGGATATTCGGTGAGATGCTGGCCGGCCTTGGTCTTCGGTTGACGCCCGAGGAGCAGCGCGATCATTTCCTCGGGCGGACGATGGACGATTGCGTTCGGCTGATCGAGGAATTGACGGGCCGCGATGTGCCAGCCTCGTTCGTCCCGACGTACCGGCAACGCATCCACAAAGTGCTGGCCGAGGAGGTGGAGCCGGTGGAGGGTGTTGTGGCTCTGGTGAAGGCGCTGACCCTGCCGAGCTGCGTGGCGTCGAGCGGAACGGTCGAGAAAATGCACGTCACGCTCGGGCGGACCGGGCTGCTGCCCTACTTCGACGGCCGGCTCGTGAGTGCAACGGACGTCGCCCACGGCAAGCCGGCTCCGGACGTGTTCTTGCTTGCTGCGGAGCGCTTCGATGTGGACCCCGCCACGTGTCTCGTCATCGAAGACTCACCGAACGGTGTAACGGCCGCACGCGCAGCCGGCATGATGTGCATCGGCTACGCGGGCGAGACGCCGGCCGGTCATCTGGGCGCTGCCGGCGCGGACATGGTGGTCCAGGAGATGGCAGATGTCGCGCTGATCTTGAAGCTGTAGGTCTGGGGTGCTAGCGACCAAACTGAGCGTGGCGGTTCCAGGATTATGATTTGGGAATTATGATTTGGTCGACCGGAAGCTCTGACTTCCTGGAGCCGTTCGGATCTCTCCCCGTACAGGAATGGCGAAGTCCTCGCCCCATCGAGCCCATTCATAAATCCCAATTCCCAAATCATACATCCCCATGACCTTATCGCCCATCGAGGCGCGTGTGCTCGGCGTGTTGATCGAGAAGCAGCTGACGACGCCGAATCAGTACCCGATGTCGGTCAATGCGCTGCAATCGGGATCGAACCAGAAGAGCAACCGGGACCCGGTCGTCAAGTATTCCGAAGGCGACGTGCTCGATGGACTCGACGGACTGCGCCGGCACAAACTCGCCGGCACGCACGACGGCGTCGTCAGCCGCGTC
>JBCDHV010000465.1:0-3634 GCA_038749615.1 Bacteroidota bacterium | reverse complement strand
GCCTCGTCGATTTACGTCAACATCGCACTTGCCGGCTTCACCCTTCTCCTTATCGCCTTTTGGTCGCGCAGTGTCCGAAACTCACGTGCCCGGCTGATTACCTACGCTACGATGATGATTTCGGTGGTGTCCATTTCCAGCTACATGGGGCTGGCGTCTGGACTCACCGTTGACTCGATCGTGATGCCGGATGGTCACCCGCTGGCCGGCCAAGAGACGCTCTCCCTGTGGGGGCGGTATTTAACCTGGACCTTCTCCACCCCGTTCATTTTGCTCGCCCTCGGCCTCATGGCTGGCTCGACGCCCGACAAGATCTTTTCGGCGATCGTGCTGGACGTGTTCATGTGCCTGACCGGCTTGGCCGCCGCGCTGACGACCAGCAGCTACGCCATGCGCTGGTTCTGGTACCTGCTCAGCAGCGCCTTCTTCGTAGGGGTCCTGTACTACCTGCTCGCCGAGTGGCCCGCGGAGGCCAAAACCAAGGGGACCGGCGATGTCTTCAACAAGCTGAAGCTCCTGACCGTCTTCATGTGGCTTGGCTACCCAATCATTTGGGCGCTTGGCAACGAGGGCCTGGCCCTGCTGAATGTGGGCGTCACGTCGTGGGGGTATAGCTTCTTGGACATTATCGCCAAGTATGCCTTCACCATCATTCTGGTCCTCTACGTCAAGACGGAGCCGGAGGCTATTACCTCCCCGGCGCGCGTGGCCCCAGCCGGCGCCCGTTAGTCCGGGAGCCGTTCTCGAAGCGGTTCGGCAGGCCGGGGCGTGGGTGGGTCCACGCTCCGGCTTTTTTTGTCGCTGGCGTCCGGTTTCGACCCCAAAACCGAATGGACGCATCTCTGCCAGTAGGGCCGGCAGACATCCAGCGGGAGGGCCGGGGCATGAAGGCGAACAGCCGGCTTCAGCGCTTGCTTCGTTTAGACCTCAGCGTCTACGTTGCCTCGCCCAGCCGGTCTGACGTATTGTGCGGCTGAGTGTCCAACCATGTTGCCGGGCTGCAGCCCTTTCATCGATCCTCATGCGAACTCTTTTCCTCGTTCTCGTACTGATGTGGACGTGCCTCGGCGTCCGCGCACAGAACAGCGATCCCGATTCGGCTCGCGTCGTGACCGAGGACATCGAGCGGTTCTGGCAGGCTTATGACCGTCTCGGGCCTGGCGCGAGTGAGCAGGACAGCCTCCGCGCGTTCTTCGAAGGTTACTACCTGCCGGCGAGCCCGGGGCTGCGGGATTTCATCCAGTACCGGATGGGGAGCCTCTACGACTTCATCGAACAAATCAACGCTCATCCCAAGTACTACGCCTCGATCCGGGAGTCGACACTCCGGGCGGCCTCGTTTGACGATGAGATTCGGGCGGCGTACCACGCCCTTGATTCCCTCTATGGCGAGGCCGTCTTCCCCGACACCTACCTTCAGATCGGGGTGATGAACTCCGGTGGCACTTACACCGACGACCGGCTCCTCATCGGGGCGGAGATGTACGGGCTCACGCCGGAAACGCCGATGGACGAGCTGAGCGATTGGCATAAGGCGGTTCTGAAGCCGGTCGAGGAGATCCCGCACATCGTTGCGCATGAACTCGTCCACTACCAGCAGCAGTACCCGGATTCCGTCCGCACGCTGCTCTCCCAGTCCGTCCGGGAAGGCGCAGCCGACGTGATCGCGGAGATTATCTCGGGCCAACATGTCAACGCGCACGTCCACGTGTGGGCAGACCCGCGTGAGCCGGAGTTGTGGGTGGAGTTCAGAGAGCGGATGGACGGAGACGATTTCTCCGGCTGGCTCTACGGTGGAGACCGCGAGGCAGGCCGCCCGGCCGATCTCGGGTACTGGATGGGGTACAAGATCGTGCGGGCGTACTACGACCAGGCCGAGGACAAGCAGGCGGCCATCCGGGACATCCTCACCATCGACGACTTCGAAGCCTTCCTCGCCCAAAGCGGCTACGTCTCGCGGTTCGACGAGTAAGCCCTGCGCAATTCGCCAAGGCGAGCCAAGAAGGGGAGTCTGTTCAGCTCGTGGTCAGTGTTGTGGCTGCCTCGCTTCGTGAATAAGAACATCGCAGCCTCGGCAAGTTGCAAGCGGTCGGTCTGGAGAAGCGAGTCGCGGGGTTGGGTTCGGCGAGGGACGCCGGCCGCGTTCTAGATTGGGTGTCCTGACGTGCCAGACCCTGCACGGCTGCCAGACGACCCACGCGCGCACTCGCTTCGTCCGAGCGACGAAGGCAAGCACACCGCCAGGTGTCCGCGTTCTGCAGCTAGCTGGCCGGCTGATCCACACCGCACCCCTATGAACCTCCGCTCGCTCAGTCTGAGCGCATGCCTTCCTCTCGTTTGTGTAGCTCTCGTTTTCGCAGGCCGTGCCTGGGCGCAGCCTAGTGTGAGCCTCGATGTCGTCTACCGCGAGCCGGCAGACACATTCGAGATCTTGGACAACGTCAGCGCCTGGTGGCCGGGCTACACGGAGGCGGTGTACCGGGAGTTCTGGGCCGACTCGCTCGGGATCTCGGCCGCTGACTCCGCACTGTTCGCGCAGTACACTCAACTCCGCGAACGGTATTTCGACAAGACGGGGCAGAACAACGAGGACCCGCGCACGAGCCGGAGCGGCCTCTTCACCGACCGGAGCATCCTGAGCGCCGACCCTGTCGGGTTCGCCTTCTACGCGTCCGGGTCGATGGACGAGGCGTATGGCCGGCTCGGTGACATCGTGGAGCCGGACGAACTCGCGTTTCTCCGGTCGTTCTACGAGCACTTCGCGGACCGGACGGCCCCGCTGACCGCCGAAACCCGGCGTTCAACAGTCGCCTCGATGGCGCGGACGCGCAACACCCTCAGCGATTCGACACTGCCGGCCTACCTCAGCGGGATCAGCACGTTCTTCGGCGTGAGTGAGGACGCGACCTTCACAGCGCTTTACGTCTGGTGGCCGGATGCCGACCGGATTATGGCAAACCCCAATGGCCCGTTTCTGCTTCTCCGTGTGCGTCCATATGAGGGCGAGGCGATCAACAGCGCCGACATCGTGGTACACGAGGCCGTGCACGTGGTCTCGGCCATGCAATCCGAGGCCCAAAAGCGGGCGGTGTCCGACGCGATCCTCGCCACGTGCTCCAGCGCGCTCGCCCAGACCCGCCGGCTCGGTGTGATCGAAGAGCCACTGGCGACCGTGCTCGGCAACATTGAATTCAGGCGTCGCTTCGATCCGGGGCGGTTTTCGTGGAGCCGGAGCTGGTACGGGGAGCCGTGGGTGGACCTCTCGGCGCGAGTGCTCTATCCGGTTGTGATGGACGCGCTGGCAGCCGGCGAGACGATAGCCGGCGCATCGTTCTCGGTGGATGCGGCGGCCTCGTGCAAGGTGGTGCTCGACGCCACAGCGTCTCAGCACGAACCGTAAGCCGCAACCGTTGATGTGAGGGGGGCGCCTTCTGGACTCCTCGATTCAGCCTTCAGTCCGTTCCCCAAGCTTCTCTTCGCGATGTTGCGTGCATTTCTCTTCTCGGCCGTCCTGATGTCCGGATGCTCCCCTGTCGTGGGCATTGTCGAACCCGTTGGGCAAGACGACCCGCTTCCGACCGGCACACCGGAGTCGGTTGGGCTAGACCTCTCGTATCTCAACCGGGTCGCGGAG
>JBCDHV010000464.1:0-3641 GCA_038749615.1 Bacteroidota bacterium | reverse complement strand
GCTGCACAGTTGCCGGTCGACCAACTCGTTCTGACGGTTGCTGACGATCTGTTTGCTGAGAGCCGGCTCGCCACGGCCCATCGTGTGGCAAATACATTGCGAACGTGGGCTGATCAAAACCCGTCGTGGCGGCTGTCTGACTTGCTCCGAGAGCTCGATACCAGCTTGAAAACCAAGCAGCTACGCCTAGACGACGAAGAGACAAACTTCGAGCCTCGCCCTGGGGTGCTCACGCTGACGACCATGCACCGGGCGAAGGGCCTCGAATGGGATTTCGTCCACGTGGTCGATGTAGACGGCGAACGCTTCAGGTACCATCCCGACGATGCGTTCAAGGGCGAGTATGGCTTCATTGGCGGAAACCCTGCCGCCGATGTCCGGGCTGCTCTGGCTTCTATCGCCGGCCTGCCCGTTGCACCCGGCGAGACGCCCACGCAGGCAGCCCGGCAAGAAGCCATCGCCGAAGATTTCCGCCTTCTCTACGTTGCCATCACGCGCGCGCGCCGTTACCTCAGCCTGTCCTGGGGCGTCGAGGCTACCCGCTGGGGCCGGGTTGAGAGTGTCCCTAGGTCTGTTGCCTTCGAATATTTACGAAAGCAACAGACCTAGGCCGAGTGCAGGAGTGAGCAGATGGACGAGTGAAAGAGAGGGGCCTGGTTCTGCCAACACGTCAACGCTTCTACCTGACCTCTCCTCTACACCTCCACATCAAAACCTGTGCACCAGCATGCCGCTGCGGAGCTTGGGCTCGAACCAGGTCGATTTGGGGGGCATCAGGAGGCCGGCATCGGAGACCGCCAGGAGTTCGTCCATCTGCGTCGGATACATCGAAAAGGCCATGACTGCTTTGCCGCTATCGACTAGGCGTTCTAGTTCAGCCGTACCGCGAATGCCCCCGACGAAGCCAATTTTCGGGTCACGGCGTGGGTCTTCGATGTCCAGCAAGGGAGCTAGGACGTGTTCGTTCAGCCTGGAAACCGCAAGCTGCCGGGCCGGATCGTCGAAAGCGGAAGGAGGGAGCTGAAGCTCGTACCACGTGCCTTCGATGTAGACACACACATGGTCTGAAGCGTCCGGGGTTTGCGTGTCGGTTTCCTGAAGGCGAAAATGATTCTGGAGCGCAGCGAGGAAGGTCTCGTTAGACGTAGCCTTCCCATGTTTGGCCTCTGGGTAGCGGTAGATCACCCGGTTGTACGGGAGGATCTTCATCTGGCCGGCAGGGAAGAGGACAGCCATGAAATGGTGCGCTTCCTCATTCTCGGGCAACTTGGCCGCAGCTCGGCTAGCCGCCTTGCAGCGGTGGTGCCCGTCGGCAACGTACAGATTGGCAATGCCGGCAAAGGCGGTCTCGTAGGGCTCCGTATCGGTGACACGCCAGATCGTGTGCTGAACGCTCTCGGCTACATAATCGTACAGCGGCTCTCCGGCAGCGGCCTCGGCAACGAGCGCATCGATGGTTGGCTCGTCGTGGTAGGCCAGCATCACCGGCTCGGCGTGCGCACTCTGCGTCAAAATGTGGCGCGTGCGGTCGTCTTCTTTGTCAGGCCGTGTTTTCTCGTGCTTCAGGATGACATCGGCGTCGTAGTCGGCGACGGACACCAGGCCGTAGAGGCCGTATTGAACGTCACCGCCCCGGATCAGGCGGTAGATGTAGAGCGCCGGCTCGTCGTCCTCGACGAAAAAATCGGATGCAGCGAAGGTCTTCAGATTGGCTGCGCCCGTTTCGTACGCCTCGTCCGAGTGCTCATCGGCACCCGCTGGAAGGTCGATCTCAGGGCGAATGACGTGCAGGAAGCTGCGCGGATTCCCGGAAGCCAGCTCACTCGCTTCCTCTGTGTTGATTACATCGTAGGGAGGACAGGCAACAGCCTCGACAGCCTCTGGAGTAGGGCGGAGGGCTTTGAAGGGTCGTAGAGAAGCCATGAGTATGGGTTGGGAGTCGGGAATGTTGGTGCTCAGATCAGGCGTAGTGGCTCCTGAAGTATGATTTGGGATCGATGGTTTATGAGGAACGCCGAGGTGGTGCGTGATCGAGTGGGCAGGCACGGCCTCCAAGGACCTGACGGTATCTGGTTTGCGCGCAAAGGGAGCGAGCAACCTTCATAAATCCCAAATCAGAAATCATAATTTTGGTACTGATGTACGAAGCTAGATCAGCCCACGTCTCCAACCTGTGAGATTCTCGTGACACTTCCTGAGCGGGATGCCCGCACGCCGGCCGATTGGGACGCTTTGGCTCAACGGAGCTGGCAGCGCATGAAGTGGCGCTCGTCGAAAGACGGCGGTAGCCACTGCCTGAATTGCGGCCTCCCAATCCACCGTACCGGCACGTACTACGTCCGCCCGGCCTACTTCGACGGTACGGCGTGGCTCTGCCAACGCTGCTACAAGACGATGCGCCGCCATCTGGGCCTTGGGCGTGACAACCGGTACGGGAAGCGGAGAGATGGGTAGGCCGGCGGGGCAGGGATTGGAGCAGGCTAGCCGGCCACGCTTTCGAACCGATTCTCGTCGCGGTTTTTCCGAACCGTGTCGGGGTCCCAGATGCGGCCGTTCATGGCGATGTAGACGCCTGCGGGTAAGGCTTGCACAGCCCCAATGGCCACGCCGACGTTGAACTCGGCGTCTGTTTGCTTGAACCGCGCCGGCGTGAGCGAGCCGGTGAGCACGATGACCCGGTCGCCCAGCCCTTCGAGCACTTTCGCCGTCTCGATCATCGTGTCGGTACCGTGAGTCACGATGAAATGCTGGCCAGGTGCCGCCTCGATGGTCTCGCGGATGAGTAGCCGGTCCGCGTCGGTCAGTTCGAGGCTGTCTTTCTGGAGGATGGAGCACACCCGGTAATCGAAGTCCACACGCGCCATCCGCAGGATGTCGATGATCTGTGGGTCTCCGATCTTGTAATCACTCTTGGCGTCGAAATAAATCTTGTCAATCGTGCCGCCGGTACTAACAAAGGTGAGGGGCATACGGGTGCGTCTGGAAGCACGGTGGGTTGGGCCGGTTAGAGATTCTACTCGGCGATCCAAAGACTAGTTGACCTGGACATTGACCGGCTGGTTCAAGCCGTCGCCGGAGGCCGTTTCGGAGATGGACTCGAAATCGCCGGCCCAGGATTCGGCTCCTGGCATCGTTGGGTTGACGGCGAAGCGCAGGGCCTTCAAGCCGCTAACCCCTTGCAGGTCTTCCAACAGGTGGTGCTCAGGCTCGCCGATGAAGTAGCCGGCAGCCGTCAGGTACTCGGCGTAGCGTAGATACTCGGTTGCGTCCCGTTCTTGCGTGTAGACGACGGCGATCATGCCCGGTTGGGTCAGCCGCTCGCCGGTATCACGGATGTGCACCTTGTCGATCCGCTTCTTGATGATCTCGTAACGGATGTTGTACGCACCGTCGACGTCAAACTTTTTCTCTTCGAATCTGAACCGAATCGATAACGGGTTGCTGTGCACCAAGATAAGATGCGCAGCTTCAAGTGGCTTCTGAAGGCTAGGCCGGAGGCGCTCGAGCTCCCAGCACACCCCGCACGTCATCATGAGCTGCCAGAGCCGCAGGTTATGCAGGTACAGCATGTCAAACGAGCCGTTCTCCAGAAGAGAGTCGCCTACGTAGATGTTGTAGTCGACGCCGTCGGTTTTGAACTT
>JBCDHV010000463.1:0-3643 GCA_038749615.1 Bacteroidota bacterium | reverse complement strand
GAGGACATCGCTCCCGCGGTCGTCTTCGCCCATCGCACCTGGCGTCTGCCACGGCTGGCCCGCAGCGTATTCATTCCACGTCGTCTCGTCCTCGACCCACGCTCGTTTCATCTCGTAGATTTCGTAGGACGACTGCGACTCATCCTCGAACGTAAACACGAGTTCGACGCTTTCGACCTCGCTCGTTGGCGGAATCGACGAGAGATCCCAGGCCAGGATCGAGGCCTCGTCTGGGCCGCCGTCGGCTTCGAGAATTGGGTCGTTGCCGAACGCTTGCTCGGGCTCAGCGGCCAGGATCTTCGTGTCCCGTGCGCCGGCGTAGGAGTCGTTCTGGCGGAGTGCTGACGTGATCCGGCCATCGACTTCGGTGGCTACGATCTGAATCGTCGAGGACCCTGTAGCGCCGTCGTCATCAGCGACGATGAGCCGAACCGAATAGCTGCCCGGCGTCGCATAGCGATGTTCGATGGTTGCGCCTGTGCCGGTCCGGCCATCGCCGAAGGTCCAGTTGTACGCATCGACCGACCCGTCAGGATCTGAGGACGCCGTCGCGTCAAACCGAACACTCAACGGAGCCGTACCGCGTGTCGTCGACGCAGAGAAACGCGCCCGAGGCGATTCGTTCACCGCCTCTTCGACCACCACGTTCGATGACGCCGTGCCTTCCAACCCGGAGGCATCCGTAACGACGAGCTTGACGGTGTACGTACCCGGTGCCCGGTACGTGTGAGTCACACGCTCGCCCGATTCGGAGTCGCCATCGCCAAACTCCCAGGCAAACTGCACGATATCGTTCTCCGCATCGGTGGTTGCGCTGGCATCAAACCGCACGGCGAGGGGCGCGATGCCATCCGGCGGCGTCGTGGAAAACTGTGCGACCGGGGCCGTGCGCTGTACATCGATCACCGCTGCTTCCAGTGCCCCGATGTCACACCCATCGGCGGCGTTCGGATAGCCTCGAATGTTGAGCGGCCGGCCGTACCCACGCGCATCCGTGTTGACGCTGCTCATCGAGCAATCGCCGGCATCGACCGCCGGGCTACCGACGGCCAAGGCCATCGTCGGAACGTTGCCATCGTTGTCGGCAGGAGCGTTCAGCCCCGCCTCGTCCAGTGACGTGACGAGCAAGTTGAACCCGTCGTCGTCGAACGTATCGGAGACGGGCGTCGGCGCGACCACGAGCGAGCTGTAGAGCCGCGCAACACCGCCGGCAACCTGCACGCCTTGCTCTTCGGCAACGATCGTCGCATTCTCCGCGATGAATGAGCCCCCTTGAAGGCCAACGCCGAGGTCATCGGTCGTGTAGAGCGTACTGGTGCGCAGGGTGAGCGTGCCGGTGTTCGAGACCGCCCCCGTGAAGGCGCGTTCGAGGGTGGCGTCCCCCGAATTCGTGAGCGCGGCCAGCGTTGAGAAGCGGGCATTGAGTGTGCCGGCATTGATCACGGCGCCGGCCTTCGTGAGGTCCATCGTGAGGGTCCCGGCATTGGAAATCGCTGTGGTCCCCTCGTTGACGCCTTCGACGGTCACTCCACGTAACGTGAGGGCGCTCGTCACATCGAGCGCTGGGCCAGCAGAGCCGGCTCGGAGTGTCACGTCCAGTCCCTCTGCATCGAGCACGAGTGGACGGTCTACGGACAAGGGGGTCGCAAGGGTGATTGCTTGGCCGTCCAGCGTGGAGGCAAACCGAATGGTCTCTCCCTCGGGTGCGGCGCTCAGAACAGCCCGGAGCGAGCCGGGGCCGTCGTCCTCCGAGGAAGTCACCGTCGTGCTGACGATGGCGCCGTCCGTCCGGATGATCAGCACACGGCCGGTGCCGTTTGCGGGCGTCCACACATCGAGCCCAGCCGGCTCGGCGAGCGGAGTCGCTTCATCGACGGTCCCGACAAGCTCAGGCGAATCGGTCTTGACCGTGCGCACTTCCATCCGCTTCGTCCCGTCGATGCCGACCCATTTGATCTGGTAGAAACTGTCGCAAGCTCGGGTCCAGGCACGCGGGTTGTTGCATGGGCGGAGCGGAGCGCCCCAGCCGCCAGCCCCAACGTAGGTGGTGCCCGTCTGGTCACGGACGAAGCCGGCATCGTACCCAGCCTCTGCGCTATTGGAGGTCGGGCGGAGCGGCCACGTCGTGTTCACGTTGTGCGCGTCAGACTCGGTGACGAGTTGGACATCGTTCTCATAGAACAGCTGCGCCCAAGCCTCATATGAGTCCTGCCGGTCTTCCTTGCTGTTGACGACCGGCCGCATGGGATCTTGATACTGCACGACTTTCCACGTTGCCGCGTCTGCTTCCAGCTCCCCTCTCAGCCACTCTGTCTGGGCGTTCCACGCTACTTCTGTCCCGAAGAACTCGTCGTCTGGCGAGAGTTTGATGTTCAGGCTGTAGTGAGACAGGAGATCGCCCCCAAAGGTGTAGTGATAAAACCCGTCCGGGTTGGCGACATCGAACAGACGGTCGAGGTCAGCTCCTTCCAGCCAAGTCAGGCGCTCATGAAAGCGCTCGTGATCCCCAACGCCCGGAATGATCGGGACGAGGCGATTGTCCGAATCCCGCACGGTGAGTTGCCAGTCGTCCATCCAGTCTTGCCACTGCTCGGCAGACGACTTCATGGTCATGTCTCCGTTGAATGCGACGAAGAGCGGGGCCAGCTTGGCAACCATCTCGTTCGCCCGCCGGCGCGCCGCGCGGTTCTCCTGGTCGATGGGGACGGGATCAAGGATGTTCGTCCGGGAGTCACCGCCGGCAATAAAGGTGAACGGCACGTCGGGCGTCGCCGGCGAGGTTCGGAACGAGTAGCGCTCCGACGTACCCAGATTGTCACGCACGACGAAGTAGTACACGGTGTTGGGCTGCAATCCAGTCAGCCGAGCGAACGAGTTGTTCATGCCCTTGTAGTCGTGCACCACATCGACGCCGTGGCTCAGCGCGTACGGTGAACAGCCGGCTCCCTGAAGTTCCGAGCCATGATCAACCGTGTCGTAGCAGAGCATCGCGCCGTCGCCTCTCGCCTGGTCCCAGCCGACGACCATCGTCGTAGCCGGATCGTCGCGCCAGGCGAGCCGGAACCGTTGGGCACCGCTCGCGCCATCGACGGGCGGTGGAGGCGGATCGCCCTCGTACGTCAGGGTCAGTTTGGGCCGGTGCCCCCGGTTCGCGTTCTCGCGCGAGTCGAACTCCATGCCGTCCGTCGCGCTATCGTAGTTCTTGAAGATCAGGCCTTGGTTGCTTTCAGGATTATCCAGCCAAGCCTGCACGACGGCAGCCGGCACCTCAAACGTGACGTAGCCAAACACTGCCGGCCCGACCATCGCGAGCGTGTCCGGCGCGTGATCTGCCGCTGCGCCCGGAGCGCTCCAGGCCGTACCGCTCGATGCGTTTTCCCACGTGGCCGCCGCCTCATCCCAGGGCGCGGTCATCTGGTGGACGTAGTAGGTGTCAGCGGTCTCGTTGTTGACGAACAACTGGACTTCAGCGCTGAGCGCGACGGCACCGGCCGGTACAGCGGAGAGGTCCCACAGGACCAGCGCGCTCTTGTCCGGGTCGCCGTCGACCGCATGGTTGATCGTGGTCCCCCAGGCGGTCGTGGGTGAATCGCTCAGCAGCTTCGTGTCTCGCGTGCCGGCGTAGCCATCCATGCCGTCCTGG
>JBCDHV010000462.1:0-3643 GCA_038749615.1 Bacteroidota bacterium | reverse complement strand
GGAATCTCAGCGACCCGCTCGCCCGAAACTTAACCAACCTCCGAATCGACGGCCGGCTGTTCGAGCGCCTCACGGGCCGCTCAGCGGTCGGCTAAGTTCGCCGTCACAAACCTCACGTTTCCATGAGACGTTTTCTCGACCGAATCAATCGGGGCAGATGGACCGGAGCAGGGCTGATCGCCGTGTTAGCGGCCGTGCTGTGCCTCCCTGCCGGCGCACAAGCACAGCCGTCGCCAGACCGAGACCGTGCGCCCAACCGCCCCACTACACCCGGTGAGGCCACCGGCGCACCGCCGGCCTGGACCGTGCCGGACACGTTCGACGCGACGATCTACGTCGAGCCCGACCATCCCCGCGCCAGCGACCGCAACATCGGCACGGCGGAGATGCCCCTGAAATCGCTTCAAGGCGGAGTCTTCGCTGCTGTTCAGAACAAGCGCGACGGGTACAGCACCCGCGTCGTGATCGCGCCGGGGACGTACCGGGAACGGCTCAACATGGAGACCTACACGAACTGGCAGGAGAACCAGCCCGACAACGAGGCCGTGATGCTCTTCGAGGCACGCGAACCCGGCACGGTTATCCTGTCGGGCTCTGACGAATGGGCCGATGGATGGACGCTGGACCCACATGCCAATGCCTGGGTGCACGATTGGCCCTACGTCTGGGGCGTCTCGCCGAATCCGTGGCAAGGCTACCGCGAGCTTGCCGAGATTTCCCGCCGGCGAGAGATGATCTTTCTGGACGGCCAGCCTCTCCAGCAAGTCCTCAGTAAGCGCGACCTCGTGGCCGGCACCTTCTTCGTCGATGAGCAAGCGGAACGGCTGATGGTTCTGCCGCCTGAAAAGAAAAACTTCGAGTCGGCGAAAAAAGAAGTCGGCGTGCGCGAGAAGCTGATTTGGATCGAGTACGAGCACAACGTGGCCTTTCGCGGGCTCGTGTTCGAGCACGCCGTGACGCGCTGGGCCGATGCCTGGGCGGCCGTGCGCGTGAGCGGTGGGCAGCGCGTCCGTTTTGAAGACTGCGAGTTCCGCCACAACAACGGCTTGGCGCTCTACCTGGGCGAGTCGATGGACATGCAACTCGACGGCGTCCGTAGCTACCACAACGGCTGGGACGGCTGGGGCACGTGGAAGGTCAAAGGCTTCCGCGCCGAAGACACCCAGACGTCGTTCAACAACTGGCGTGGCGGGCTCGGCGAGTTCCACGGCTGGGCCGTCGGCAACAAGATCGAAAGCACGCACGACATCACGATCCGCCGGCACCGCTCGTTCGGCAATCAGAGCCGTGGGCTGTGGTTCGATCTCGACGTGCGCAACGTGATCCTCGATGAGGTCATGGTGAAGCACAATTACGGCGATGGCATCTGGTTCGAAGCCTCGCCTGGCCCCGTGACCGTGATGAACAGCACGATTTGCCGGAACGAAGAGAATGGGTTCTTCACCACCTACTCTGAAGGGTTGACCCTGACGGGAAACACCTTCTACGAGAACAAGCGTGCGCAAGTAGCGCTCGGTGGGGAAGGCACCCGGTATTCCCCGAACTATCTCTCCGGAGGCGGCAAAGAACTGTCTGTGCAGGACTTCACCCTACGCGGCAACGTTCTCGCCGGCGGCAAGGCGTTGGTCGATGCCCAGGCCAAACTCGGCAGCGAGGAATGGGCCGAGATCAGCTACTCATTTACGTCCGAAGACAACAAGTTTTACCACGCCAAGGGGCCGAACCAATTCCGCGTGACAGACTCGCTGCTCGGCCAGCTCAGCTTCAGCGAATGGCAGACGCGCACCGGCGATACCGGCTCGACGTTCGCCTCCGTCATGATCACCGACCCGTGCCAGTAGGGGTGTGGTGTGTGAGGCTGTGGTGTGTGGGTCTGTGGTTTGTAGATCTGCCGGCCGTGCCCATACTGCTAAACACCAAACACAGAACACTAAACACCAAACACGAACGCCATGATCAATCGCGGGAAGCATCCGATTCTTGGCGTCAATGTGCACGCTGTTGATTACGAGGCGGCGGTTCAGCAGATCGTGGACGCAGCGGCATCGTGCCGGCCCTATGCTGTGAGCGCGTTGGCGGTCCACGGGGTGATGACCGGCTACGAAGAAGAGACGCACCGCCGCCGGCTCAACGGGCTCGACCTCGTCGTCCCAGACGGGCAGCCAGTGCGCTGGGCGCTCAACTGGATGCACGGGGTAGAACTGCCAGACCGCGTATACGGGCCAAACTTGACGCTTTACACCATCGAGGCCGCTGCTGAAGCTGGCTTGCCCGTGTATTTCTACGGTAGCACCGAGGCCACGCTCGGCTTGTTGGTGTCGAACCTCAAGGCCCGATACCCCGAGCTACAGATTGCCGGCTTCGAAGCTTCGAAATTCCGCCGGATCACACCAGAAGAAAAGCAGGCGGTGGTCGGGCGGATCAAGTCGAGTGGCGCGCGGATCGTATTCGCCGGCTTGGGGTGCCCGCGCCAGGAGACGTGGGCCTTCGAATACCGAGACGCCCTCTCGATGCCCATCCTGGCCGTGGGTGCCGCCTTCGATTTCCACGCCGGCTCGCTGCCTCAGGCCCCGAAGTGGATGCAGGATCGCGGATTGGAGTGGCTGTTCCGCCTCAAAGAAGAGCCCAAACGCCTCTGGCGCCGCTATTTGGTGCTCAACCCCAAGTACCTGGCTGGCCTCGCGCTCGTAAAGCTGGGTCTCCAAAAGCCGGCGGTGTTGATGCCGACGGGGGAGGAGCGTGTGGAGTCGTACGGGTAGGTTTTTTGTTGACCCGTTCGTGGGGGAGTGGTGACTGCGTGGAATGGCTGCGTCGCTCAGGGTGAAGACCCGCTCGGGATTGGCATTTGTGACTGCTATCGCATGGCTTGCCGTGGCCCTCGGGGTGAAGACCCGTTCGGGAAGTGCATCGGACGCCGCATGCGCGGGGGATGGATCAGGCCCTCAGGGTGAAGACCCGTTCGCGGCGGTGTGTTCGGCCGCTTTGCGTGGGATGTTTTTGGCGCTCAGGGTGAAGATATCTCTCCCGGCTTGCCACAACGTTCAGTCATTACCTCCACCGCGAAGCGCTCTCCATCCCAAAAGCCACCCTGCCACCCTGCCACACAGCCACCCTGCCACACAGCCACCCTGCCACACAGCCACCCTGCCACACAGCCACCCTGCCACACAGCCACCCTGCTACACATCCACACGTCCACACAATCACTCTACCCCAGCTCCATCTGATCGAGCAGATTCACGCACAGCCACAAACTGCGGGGGACGTGGAAACAGCCTTTGTACGGGCCGCCTTTGAACGTGTGCGTTGGGATGCCTTGCCGGTCGAGATAGCCATACCATTCGCCGTGGACGGGGTCTGCGAAGTGGTTGAAGATGTACTCGTCGATTTGCTCGAACCGAAGGTAGTCTTCTTCTTCTCGGAAGAGGTGGTAGTTGAGCAGATGCCCATACAGCGCCTCACAGTGCGGCCACCAGAGCTTCATCGACCACTCCAACTGCGTAGGCGAAAACCCGCCGGCATCCAGGAAATAGTACAGCCCTTCGTAGGTCGAGTCCCACCCCGTGTCGTGCGACCAGCGGACGATGTCACGCGCGGTCTCGGACAGCGCTGGCCGGCCCAACCGCTGCGCCCAATGCTGCGT
>JBCDHV010000461.1:0-3644 GCA_038749615.1 Bacteroidota bacterium | reverse complement strand
TTGAGAAGTTTTTCGGAGGCAACCGAAACGCGAAAGAGGTTTCGAAGCTCGAACCGTTGGTCGCTGAGATCAACGAGTACGCCGAGGAATTCAAGTCGCTCTCCGACGAAGAACTACAGGGAAAAACCGCCGAGTTCAAGGGCGAGATCCGAGAAGCCGTCGCTGAGATCGAAGCGGAACAGGCCGATATCAAACGCCGGCTCAAGGGCACCGTCAACGCCGGTGGCGATGGTCAATCGGCTGAACTGTCGTTCGACGAGCGCACCGATCTCCTCGGGCAACTCGACGATCTCGCCAAGGAGTGGATTACCACGGTTGGGCAGACGCTGAACGAACTGCTTCCGGAGGCGTTCGCGGTCGTCAAGGAGACCTGCCGGCGGATGCGAGGCAAGCAGTGGGAAGCCGGCGGCGCGACGGTCACGTGGGACATGGTACCCTACGACGTTCAGTTGCTTGGTGGCATTGTGCTGCACCAAGGCCGCATCGCCGAGATGAAAACGGGGGAGGGCAAAACGCTCGTTGCCGTAGCGCCGGTGTACCTCAACGCGCTTGCCGGCCGCGGCGTCCACGTCGTGACGGTTAACCCATACCTGGCTCAACGGGATAGCGAATGGATGGGGCCGATCTTCGGGTTCCTCGGGCTCACCACGGCCTGCATCAACAACCACGATTCGCACACGCCGGGCCGGCGCGAAGCCTACCGCGCGGACATCACCTACGGCACGAACAACGAGTTCGGCTTCGATTACCTGCGCGACAACTCGTTCGTGATCGAAGAAAATCAACTCGTTCAGCGTGGGCACCACTTTGCCATCGTTGACGAAGTCGACTCCGTGCTGGTCGATGAGGCACGGACGCCGCTCATCATCTCTGGCCCCGTTCCGAACGCGGACGAAGGCCGGTACAAGGAGCTGAAGCCGTCGGTTGAGCGGCTGGTCAACGCGCAGAAGCGGCTCGTGGCGACGTACGTCTCGGACGCCGAGCGCCTGATGAAAAAGCGCGACGCCGAGCTCGAAGCCGGCAACCGGAAAGAGGCGTCGAAGGCCGAGGAAGAGCTCGGGCTCGCGCTCCTCCGCGCCCAGCATGGCTTCTCCCGTAACCGCAAGCTGTTCAAGCTCAAGCAAGAGCCGGGCATCGAGCAGCTTATCCAGCGGACGGAAAATTTTTACCTCCAAGACAACGCGCGCAACATGCCGTTCGTCGACGAAGAGCTCTACTTCGTCCTCAACGAGAAGCAGCGCGCGCTGGAGATGACCGACAAAGGCCGGAAGCTCATCGCCGATGCCGCCGGCACGGACGCCGACTTCTTCATCATCCCGGACATCGGAGACGAGACGGCGCGGATGGAAGGAGAGCAGCAGCAGCGCCGGCAAGCCATTCAGGCCAATAGCGCCCTGTCAGAGGATGGGCGCATGGAGCAGCTGACGGAGATCGCCAACGCGTTCGAAAACGAAAAGCGCGAACTCTACGCGCTCTACGACGAACGGACCGAGCGCATTCACTCGGTCAACCAACTCCTCAAGGCCTATATGCTGTTCGAGAAGGATGTCGAGTACATCGTTCAGGATGGCAAGGTACAGATCGTGGACGAGCATACGGGCCGGGTCCTGTCGGGCCGGCGCTACTCAGACGGGTTGCACCAGGCCATCGAGGCGAAAGAGAACGTGAAGGTCGAGCGCGCGACGCAGACGTACGCGACGGTCACGCTGCAGAACTACTTCCGGCTCTACTCGAAGCTCTCCGGCATGACCGGTACCGCCGAAACGGAAGCCGGCGAGTTCTACGAGATCTACAAGCTCGACGTGGTGGTCGTGCCGACGAACCGGCCCATCGCACGCGAAGACCTGGAAGACCTCGTTTTCCGGACGAAGCGCGAGAAGTACAAGGCTGTCATCGACCAAATCCGTGGATATCACGAGGGCGACCAACCCGTGCTCGTCGGGACGACGTCCGTTGAAGTCTCCGAGACACTCAGCCGGATGCTCAAACGCGAAGGCATTCCGCACAACGTCTTGAACGCCAAGGCCGACCGGGCCAAGAGTGAGGCCATGATCGTTGCCGAAGCCGGCCGACCCGGTGCGGTGACCATCGCCACAAACATGGCTGGCCGGGGGACCGACATCAAGCTGGCCGAGGGCGTCCGCGAGAACGGCGGCTTGGCCATCCTCGGCACCGAGCGTCATGAGAGCCGGCGCATCGACCTCCAGCTGCGTGGCCGTTCGGGCCGGCAGGGCGATCCGGGCGCGAGCCAGTTCTACGTGTCGCTCGAAGACAACCTGATGCGCCTCTTCGGTTCGGACCGCTCGGCCCGGATCATGGACAAGCTCGGGATGGAAGAAGGCGAGGTCATCACGCACAAGTTCATCACCAAGGGCATCGAGCGCGCGCAGAAGAAGGTCGAGCAGAACAACTTCGGCATTCGGAAGCGGCAACTGGAGTACGATGATGTGCTCAACGCCCAGCGCGAGGTCATCTACGACCGCCGCATGCACGCCCTCAAAGGCGACAGGCTCCGCAGCGATATTCTGAACATGGTGCGCCAAGCCATCGACGAGATCGTCCAGACCCATTACGGCAATGGCGATCTAGATCTCATCCAAGACGAGGTGCTGCGCCTGCTGGCATTCGACTTCGAGATGGACCGCGACACGTTCGCGCAGCTCGGCGAAGAAGGCATGGTAGACCGGGTGTACGATGCTGCCGCGCAGCACTACGCGAAGAAGCGGGCATCGCTGGCGCAGCCGTTCTTCAATACCGTTCAGCAGATCATCGCCAACAACGAGACACCGCCGGAGCGCGTGGTCGTCGACTTCACCGACAGCCGTAAGCTGCTGCGCAGCGTGGTCCAGGTTGAGGACGTGGTGAGTTCAGAAGGCGAGGCGGTCAACGACGGCCTGGAACGCGTCGCTGTGCTGAGTACCATCGACGACCTCTGGGTCGACCACCTGCGCGAGCTCGACGAGCTGAAGCAGGGCATTGGACTGCGAGGCTATGGGCAGAAGGATCCGTTGCTGGAGTACAAGATGGAGGCGTTCAAGCTCTTCGAGGCGTTGATGGACACCATCGCGCGTCAGGTAGCCGGCCTCGTCTTCAAAGCCGGCCCGCTGGTCAAGAGCAACGACGCCCAGAAAAACCGCCCGCCGGCCCGAGGCCGCGTCTCCGGCCGCCGGATGGACCAAAGCCGCGCCCAAGCCTCGAAGTCGACCGCTACCGATTATGGCGTTCAACTCGCCACCGAAGGCAACAAGCCACAACAGCGGCAAGACCCGACAGCGAAGAAGCAGCCCGTGGTGATCACCCAGCGGGTCGGCCTCAACGATCCCTGCCCGTGCGGCAGTGGCAAAAAGTACAAAAAGTGCCACGGACGCCCGGGCATGGGAGGCTTACCGATAGGGGGCTTGTAGCCGGGCAGGACGCCCGCAGGCGGGCTGTGGCTGGGCAGGATTGGCACGACCGTTCGAATGGACCCCGCCCAACCACAGCGAGCAACGCGAGCGTCCCACCCAACCGCCCACCCTGCCGAGGTTGCACATCGAAGCCTGATTCGTCTAACCAACCTGAACCGCCCACCGCACGTCTCTTATGCTTCGGTCCCTGTACGTCCGTGACTATGCGCTCATCGAGGAGCTCGAAGTCGAGTTCGG
>JBCDHV010000460.1:0-3652 GCA_038749615.1 Bacteroidota bacterium | reverse complement strand
CGAAATCTATGCTAATGCCTAGTTCACAGCTAAGTCCTTGGCTTCTGGCCAGAGGCCCATCGCTTCCTGGAAGGTGTCGTCGATGTCGCGGATGACTGGGTGCCAGTACCCAATGCCAAAGAGCCGGCGTGCCATGGACGCTTTCAACCGGGTGCGCAGTGATACATCGCCGGCTTCTACCTGGGCAGTAGAGAGGGTGTACAGGTCGTCATCGGTCTCGAACGTCGCATCAGCAGCAATTTGGAGCCTGGACTCTTCTTCGCGTGCGTAGTCGAAGAACCCATCGACAAACTCGTCGGTCACTTCGTACTCGTTGATGAAGTCCCACGGCCGGTCTCCCCATTCTTCGCGCAGCTCTGGAGTACGCTCGATGTAGGAGCGGACGTAGTTCATGTCGAGGCTGCGGGCAATGACGACGCGGAGCAGGGCACCCGTCGTGTCGCTCGGGATCACGAAGTCGGGCATGATGCCACCGCCGCCGAAGACCGTCCGGCCCCCGGTGGTCTCATACTTCAAGGAATCGGGCACTTCCTCGACGAAACGCTGCATGTCCACGACGGACAAGTCGTTGTTGCCGACACGGTCACGGTGCTGGGCGTAATAATCGTCCGTTTCGCCGTTCTCGTAGGGGGTCTGAATGAGCCGGCCCGACGGGGTGTAATACCGCGAGGTCGTCATTTGCAGGACGCTGCCGTCGGGAAGCGGGAATTGGCGCTGGACGAGGCCCTTGCCAAAGGAACGAAGGCCGACGATCAGGCCGCGGTCGTGGTCTTGCAAGGCACCGGCTACGATTTCGCTCGCCGAGGCCGAGTACTCGTCGATCAGCACGATGACCGGCTGCTTCTCGAACTGGCCGGCGCTCGTGGCGCGATACTCCCCGTTGAACCGGGCGTGCCGGCTCTTTGTGTAGACGATCATGTCGCCCGCTGGCAAGAATTCATCCGACACGCGGATCGCCATGTCCATGTAGCCGCCGACGTTGCCGCGCAGGTCGAGGATGAGGCGTTGCATCCCCTCGCCTTTGAGCTGCCGGAGCGCCTGGTTGACCTCGTCGCCGGTGGAGGCGGCGAAACGGTTGAGCTTGATGTAGCCCGTCTGGCTGTCGACCATGTAGGCCGGCTCGACGGTGTGGAGCGGAATCTTGTCGCGCGTGATCGTGAAGCTGAGTAAGCCGGGGTAGTACGGGCGCTTGACGACGATGTCGACTTGGGTACCGCGAGGGCCCTTCAGGTTCTCGTTGACATCTTTCTGCTCCCATCCGAGCGTCGTCGAGCCATCGACCTCGATGATCCGGTCGCCGGCCATGAGGCCGACTTCTTCGCTCGGGCCACCCGGCAGCGGCTGGAGCACGGTCAGGGTGTCGAGATCCTCAGCACCTTCCGTCCACTCGTACGAAATCCCGATCCCGTCGAAGCTCGCATTGAAGTTTTCCCGGACGCGGCGCATCTGGGTCGCGTCGATGTAGACCGAGTGCGGGTCGAGGCCGCCGAGCATGCCTTCGATGGCATCATCGACCAGGTCGGACGTATCGACATCCTCGACGTAATTCTTCGTGATCTTGCTATACGCTTCCTCCAATTTCTGGAGTTGCTGCAGCGTGTTGTCCTCTGACATGGCAGATTGAATCTGCATGCCGAGGACGGTCCCGATGACGAGAACGCCGCCCAGGATGGCGTAGAGCGAAATCTTTTGCCCTTTCATGCGGGGTCAGTTGGTAGAGTGCCCAGAGACAGTGCAAGCTTTGTGTTAAGCTTCCGTTAGGTCGTTGAGACCGGGGCAGTCCGGTGCGTGTTCCATCGTGTAACGCCTAACGTGGTGAAGCGGCTATATCGTGCGGTGAACGGAGAGCAGGATCCGGCAGGTGGTCTGTGCCTCCCTCCGCTCACCGAATGACGCTCCACTCCTCGGAGTACGAGCGGTCTCGGAAGGTTACGGACATGGTATTGGTGAACCACGCCCACATGGTCCGGGCGTAGCCCAACTCCCGGTACCGGCGGGGGTCCTCGTAGATCGTCCACTCCCACAGAAACGGGATGCGCTCGCCTTCGGCACGAAGCAGGCCGGCGATGCGGTGGTACAGGTCGAAATCTTCGCCGGCGATCAGCCGCTCATCGTACCCACCAACCTGTTCGAAGAGCGCCCGCCGAACCGCGTGACACTCGCCCCGCCCCATACCGATGCCGAGCCGGTTGAAGAGCCAGAAAATCCGATCGCAGGTGCCAAGGACGAGCCGGTCTGCCACGGTCGCATGGTCAGGGTGAACCTGCACGCGGCACGTCGCGATGCCTTTCTCCTCCACAGCGGCCGACAGCGCGTCGAGAAAGCCGGCGAGATCGCTCGGTAGGGTGACGTCAGCATTGAGGAACAGCAACATCTCGCCCTGCGCCACCCGCGCGCCGGCATTCCGGCCCTGCCCAATCGTCTGTCGCTCTCCGCCCGTATGCTGCACGATTTGGTCCACGCGCCCCTCGCACAGTTCCAACGTCCGGTCCGTCGATCCCCCATCCGTCACGATGAGTTCGAGGCCAAACCGCTCCCGCAGCGCCGGCGTGAACCGGCTCAGCAAGCCGGCGATCAGCTTTTCCTCGTTCAGGGTCGGAATGATGACGGAAAGCACGATTGGGTGGTTGGGTGGTTGGGTGGTTGACGGCAGGCTACCGCATCCGGCATCCCGGCGCAACCCTGTAGCGTCGTGATCCATCACGACGGGGTCTGGGCATCGCAACGTCTGGTCTATATCGCAACGTCTGGTCTATCCGGCACCGGACCGATGGCCTGACGCTGCGGGGCGGTTGAATCAGGCCGGGCGTGGCATCGCATGTACGTGGATACGGTCTGGATTGCCGGTCGCCGCGATGGATCACGGCGCTACGGGTCCGGGACCCGAATGGCCCACAGGCGTAACGGGCAACTTTACTGGCGTTGGGCGATTTTCACCGGCCTCATCCTTGGTTTCGATCTCTTTACGCATTCCTCAGACATCATGCTCACGAATAAGGCCATCGCGAAGGTCCTCAAACAGACGGCAGCGCTCATTGATCTGACTGGGGGAAATGCCTTTCGGAGCCGAGCGTTCTCGAACGGGGCGCGGACGTTGGAGCGCACCGATGAGCCGGCGGCGCACCTGAGCGTGCAGGAGTTGACCGCGTGGAATGGCATTGGAAAAGGACTGGCAGCCGATATTCACGCGGTCGTAGAAACGGGCACCCTTCCGCTGCTCGATGAACTCTTGACCGCTGTGCCTCCGGGCCTGCTCGATGTCCTCCGCGTCAAAGGCCTCGGGGCGAAAAAGACGCGCACCCTCTGGCAGACGCTCGGGGTGACCTCGCTGGACGCGCTGGAGCATGCGGCAACGACAGACCAAATCGCCCAACTCAAGGGCTTCGGGGCCAAGACGCAATCGAATATTCTGGACAACGTCGCGCTCTTGAAGCGCTACGAGGGGCAACGCCGGTATGCAACGGCCCTCGGCATGGCGCTCCCTATCCGTGAACGGCTCCGCGAGGGGGGGTACCCGGCCGAGTTTTCGGGTGCCTTGCGCCGGCAGCTGAATGTGGTCGGCACGCTGACGTTTGTGGTAGCGTCGGAATCGGCCGCCGGCATCGCGGCCATCCTGGCTGAGCTGCTTGACGAGGTAACCGACGAAGGCGAT
>JBCDHV010000459.1:0-3661 GCA_038749615.1 Bacteroidota bacterium | reverse complement strand
GTTGGCCCCTTCTCCTCCTGCTTGTGCTTCGAAGATGGCGACGTAGTGGTCGGAGAGGTTGGTCAGGTGGCTCGCATAGCGCTCATCGACAGAGCGAAAACGAGCGAACAGGTTGGGGAGCCGGTCGACGAGGGAGCCGGCGTACGATGGGGGCAGCAAGGTGCCGAGGCCGGCGGTTTGGGTCAGGGAAAAGTGCGGAGCGAAGGCGTCGGCGAGTTGCTTGGCCGACGGGTAAAACACATCGAAGGCCGGCCCCCCGGCAACATGAGCGCGAGCCTTCGTGCGGTACCGGCGAAACGCATGGTGCGGCCGGCCTTTGGCCAGAAACCACAGCCATTCCCACGGGCAATTCGGCCCCATCACCACGAAGACGAGCCGGCCGCCGGGCCGCACCCGTTCGGCGAGTGCACGCGCCAACCGAGGCAACTCCTGCACACAGTTCAGCCCCCCGAAATTCGACAGGACCCCGTCGAAGGGGCCGACGGGCAGCGTCTCCGGTTCGTCGAGATCGACCGTGTGACCAGCGAAGGGCTCGCCGGCTCGTAGAAACCGCTCGCGCGCCACGTCGACCATCGCCTTGGCCTGATCCGTGATGGTGACCTGGACGCCCCGCTCGGCCAGATGCAGCGCGTCGACGCCGGTACCCGCGGCGATTTCCAAGACCTGATCGCCCGGCTGAAACGCTGCGTCTACGTACCGCCATGCCATCTCGCGCACCCACCGCCCAAGGCGGGTGTCCGAGAAGCCGGTATCGTAGCCGGCAGCAGCGGTGGTGAAGGGCGCGTCGGTCATGAGGGCAGCGGGGCACTGGCGATCAGACTACGGGAAGCAGGAACGAAGGACTCCTGGACGCGAGATGCTTGGTTCACCATCATCCCAAGCCGGCCCGCCTTCGCCTTGACGAACGTCTTGAGCAACGTGCCGGCCTGCGCGTTCGAGCGAAGCCGTTCGCGAGCGTGGGCGACTTCGTTCGTCATCCAGCGGGCCGCGTGGCGGTAGTACGCATCGGAACGCCGGCCCTCGACGGAAAAGTCGCGGTCCGATCCTTCGGCCCAACTTTTCTGAACGATGAGGCGGTCCTTAACCTGCTCGTAGTAGGCGGTACCCTTGATGGGATACGAGACCGTCGTCAGGAAAATGTCCGGCGGCGCATCCGTGAGCAGGCGGACCGTCTCGACCAAGTCGCGCTCTTCCTCGCCGTCGTAGCCCAGCATGATGAAGAGGCCGGCTTCGATCTCGTGTTGTTGGAGGAGCCGGACCATGTCGCGCACGCGGTCGGCATCGGTGCGGCGTTTCATCGCGTCGAGGATGCGCTGGGAGCCGCTCTCGGAGCCGATCCAGAGCCGAAAGCAGCCCATCCGCGCGAGCGTTTCCACGACCGATTCGTTCAGCCGGTCCTCGCGCGAAATCGTCTCGAACGGGAGATGGAGACCGCGGCGTTCGAGGGCGTCCGCGTATTTCGTGAGCCAACTCGGCTTCATCGTGAAGACATCGTCGGCGTACCAGAGCATGTCGGGCCGGTAGCGGTCGACGAGCCACTCGACCTCATCGACGACGTTCTCGGGCGAGCGCCGGCGGTGCGAGTAGCCGTAGACGGCATGGCTGCACCACGTACACGTGTACGGGCACCCCCGCGCCGTGATCAGCGAAACCGCGCCTCTGCCGTGGTGCGTACGCCAGGTATCGACGTAGCGCTGCACGTCGATGGCCTCGCGGTCTGGAAACGGGAGCGCGTCGAGATCGCGCAGCTGCTTGCGAGCCGGCGTACGAACCGTCGCGTTGCCATCCGAGAACGCCACGCCATCGACCTCGTGCAGCTCGTTCGTGCCCGAGCGCGCCAGACGCGGCACCAGGTCCAACATCGTCTGCTCGCCTTCTCCGATAACAACCACGTCCACCCCGTGCGCGAGGTATTCGTCGATGTAGTTCGCCGGATCCGGCCCACCGACGACGACCCACACCCCGAGCCGCTTGGCGGCAGCCGCCATCTTCACGACCTGCGGCCGCGTCATCAGATTGGCATAAAGCCCCACCACCGCCGGCTTTGTCTCTCGCAGATGCGCCTCGAAGCCGGCCGGCGTCCCAAACGTCGAGTCGTACACCTGCACGTCCATGTCGTGCTGCTTCAGATACGCCGAAACGTAGAGCAGCCCGAGCGGCGGATACGGCTTCATGATCGCCTGCTCCTTGGGGTCTTCCGAGAGGAAGTAGCCGTGAGAGAGGGTTAGCATGGTGGGAAGGTTGGGGGGTGGATAGGTGGGTGGGTTCAGGAAAGCGTGGGGCGCTTGAACAGCCTCTCGGCGACCAACTGTTCGACGGGGAAGCGGTAGGCATTATTGCGGACGCGCCAGCGGGCGAGGGCGGCCAGGGGACGCATGCGCCGGCCACGGCGGCTGTAGCCGAGCCGGCCATAAAAGCCGTAGCGCTTGACAAGCTGCTCGGTTTCGGAATCGACCCAGGGGCCGGACGAGCCGACGAAATCGAAGCCGGCCCAGCCCTCGACGGTCGTTGGGAGCGTGTAGCCGGCGGCCACGGCATCGGCGGTGATTTTGGAGCCGGGGTAGGGCTTAAAGAAAAACACCGGCGTCTCGAAATCCGGGCTCATCGCACGGAGCTGCTTCGCCATGTCCATCGACGCCTTCACGCTCTCCGGCGTCTCGTTTGGAAACCCCACGATGAACGGGAAAATGGCACCGATGCCGTAGCGGACGCACTGCTCGGCGCAGTGAATCACCTGCTCGACCTTGATGTCCTTTTGCATCCAGTCCATCATCTCCTGCGACCCGGATTCGACCCCGATCAACACGCGCCGCATCCCAGAGTCGACGCAGAGCTTGAACGCGTTGTCCCCCAAGCGCATGCCCTGATCAGCGCGCATGGTCGCCGTCCAATCGAAGCCACGGCCGTGCTGCAAAAACGCTTCGGCAATCTGCACGACGCGTTTCCGCTTCGTAAAGAACGTCTCGTCCTGGAAGGCGAGTTCATCGAAGGGGTACCGCTGCCAGAGGAGATCGACTTCGGCTCCCACGCGCTCAGGGTCAAGCCCCGTCCAGGACCGCCGGAAGACGAACGGATCGGCACAGAAGGCACAGCGGAAAAAGCACCCGGTGGACGAGATGTAATCCATCTGCCGCTGCCCTTTGAGCTGGTAGTAGCGCTCAACGTCCAGCAACTCGTAGCGGTGCATCGGCAGCGTGTTCATGTCGGCCATGTGCCGAGGCTGCGTCTGGCGCGGCATGCCCTGATCCCGGTACGCGATGCCGTGGATTTCGCTGAGCGGCCGGCCCGTAGCGAGTGCCTCGACGAGGTCAGGGAACGACTTCTCGCCCTGCGCCTGGACGGTCACGTCCACGCTCCACTCCTGCAAGGTATCGGTGGGGAAGAGCGAGGGGTGCCAGCCGCCCCACACGACGGGGACCTCCGGGTGCGCACGTTTGACGGCGCGCGAAATCTTCAGAGCGTCCCATAACGGCCCGCCCGTAAGTGCCGTGACGCCCAAACAGACCGCCCCCTCGCACGCATCAACTACACGCTGTTCGGCATTCTCCTCCAGCCGGCCGTCGATCACGACCACCTCGTACCGCTCCCGGTCCAGGCCGGCAGCGACGGCGATGAGCGCCAGCGGCATCGTGTAAAACACGGCCTCCGGATTGTAGAGAAC
>JBCDHV010000458.1:0-3668 GCA_038749615.1 Bacteroidota bacterium | reverse complement strand
GGAGGCCTACGGACGAGGTAGTGTGATCGATTTCCCCGGCTTCAAGATCTCCGATTCTGACTTCCAGCGCCTTTCCTACACCGAGCAAAACCCGACCCGAGGCGCGATCTACGCGCGCAGTTGGGACTACACGACGCGAGGTGATTTCGGCCGGAACTCCTATGCCAAGCCGGCGACCGTTCTGCTGACGCTCGAAGGCCTCATCGGTGAGGACACGATGCGCGAGATCCTGCGCACGTACTTCGAGCGGTGGCGGTTCAACCATCCTACGACGGAGGACTTCAAGCAGGTTGCCGAGGAAATTGCCGGCGACCGCGTCGATGTCGACCGCTTCTTCGAGCAGTTTATCTACGGGACCGTCGCCGTCGATTACCGGCTTCAGCAGCTCAGTAGCCAGTCCAACGACCTCAGCGGCTTCACGACGGTCGTCCGCATCCATCGCATGGAAGAAGGCGTGCTGCCCCAGACCCTCCGCGTCCGCTTTGCCGACGGGCACGAAGAAACGCGGTCCTGGGACGGCGAGGCCGAATGGCAAACGTTCACCTTCCGGCACGGCACCCAGGCCATCGACGCCTTCATCGACCCCGGTGATCTGATCCGGATGGACCTCAACCGCCTCAACAACCGCCGCGCCTACGACAATGCCGATGCTGCCGAGACGAAGTACGCATTCAAGCTCCTCGTCTGGATTCAGCAAGTGCTCTCGTTGGTTTGATGGTTGGGGGGTTGTTGGTTGGGCAGGGCCTGCAAGCGTGTGCGCTATTTCTTTCGTGACAAACCCCGACGACCATTAACCGCCCAACCACCCACCATCTCCTGAGCGGAGTGCGCCGCATGCGCCGGCGTCCGGGGCTCGTGCTGCTGACGTACCTCGCCAACCTCATCGTTGCGGCCGTGTTGGCCGTGCCGGCGTACGTGGCGTTGCGCGAGGGCATCGACAACACCGGGTTTTCGGAGCAGCTCGCGCGGGGCTTCGATTTCGTGCTGTGGGTCGAGTTGTGGGTAGCGGTTGGAGCGGCGCTGCGGGCGGTGGCGTGGCAGGTGTTCTGGATGCTGCCGGTGTACGCGTTCTGGAAAGCTGCGCTGGGGGTTGGGCTGACGCATGCCCTGGCCGGCGAACACGACGGAGCGTTCTGGCCGGCCGTCGGGCAGTACACGCTGCGAGGCGCGCTCGTAGCGCTCATGATTGGCGGGCCGATTCTGGTGCTAGTCTTGATCGTCCTGGCCGTATCGAGCGTGATCGCTGCGCTGCTGGGCTCGGTAGGAGCATTCTGGGTAGGTTTCGTAGCCGGCCCTGCCCTCGTGGTGGCACTCTTTGCGATTGGAGACTTGATGGTCGATTACGCGTACTGCGCATTGGTGCTAGGCGATTCGACCGTACGCGAGGCCTGGGGAGAAGGGCTTACGTTCCCGTTCCGGCATGGCGTGTCGAGCCGCGTCCACGTGCTCTGGTTCACTCTCGCCGGCCTGCTGTGGCTGCTGCCGTTCGTCCTAGACATCCAGTTCGGCCCCTACACGAGCCCCGGCTTCTGGGCGCTCTTGAGTCTCCAACAAATCGTCCTCTTCGCCCGAAACGCAGTCACGGTAGCGTGGACGGGGTCGGTGGTGTCGGTGTTTGAAGGGGTGGAGCATAGCTTTGTGGCAGATGTTGCAGGGTAGCAGGTGTGGCAAGGATATTCGGACTCATTGGCATACAGCCACATTTGCCACACAGCCACCTTGCTACACAGCCACCTTGCTACACAGCCACACCATGAAACGCTGGCGTCAACTCTCCACCGAAATCGTCTACCAGAACCCGTGGTGGACGTACAAGCGGGACCGTTTTCAGATACCCGATGGGCCGGCGGGAACGTATCACTACGTCTACACGCGTGGCTCGGCGATGATGGTGCCGGTGGATGCCGAAGGCCGGCTCGTGGTGGTGCGGCAGTACCGATACCTCGCCGACCGGTTCAGCATCGAGTTTCCGTGTGGCAGCATCGAGGAGGGGAAAACGTCAGAGGAAATGGCGGACGTGGAGCTTCGGCAGGAGGCTCAGGTGCGGGCCGGCACGCTGCGCAAGGTCGGGCAGTTCAACCCGTACAACGGGGTTACCTGCGAGATGTGCGATGTCTACCTCGCCACAGACCTGGAGCCGGCTCCGCTCGAGGCCGATGCCACGGAGGAATTCGAGATCCTACGCCTCACACCCACCGAACTCGACGCTGCCATCGCCGATGGCTCACTCTGGGATGGGATGACGATCGCGTCCTGGGCGATTGCGCGTGGGCACGTGGTGCGTGGTTTGTAGGGACAGGGATGTGGTTCGTGGGTGCGCGTGGGTAGTACGTGGTTTTCGTCTGATCACCTTAGAGTGCCAATGTACGTCAGGGCGTTGGGGAAGCCGGCGGGGACAGGGATGTGGTTCGTGGGTGCGCGGTGGGTAGTACGTGATTTTCGTCTGATCACCTTAGAGTGCCAATGTACGTCGGGGCATTGGGGAAGCCGGCGGGGACGTCGCGCTGGAGCCAGTCGGCCAGGCCTTCCGGGACGATGTTGTAGTCCGGCAGTTCGCAGAGGGGGACGTAGCGGACGGTGCGGATGAGTTGCTCGGTGTCGGGGAGTTCGGGGTCCATACCGGTTTGCAGCGTGCCGGCCGGCTGGGTACAGCGGAAGTAGAACGACACGGCGTGAAGCGGCGGACGGACGAAGTCCAGCACATACGCCAACTCTCCGACCTCGACAGTCAGGTGGGTCTCCTCCTTCACCTCGCGCCGGACGCCGTCCCGCAACGTCTCGCCAAACTCGACCTCGCCGCCCGGCGGCGTCCAGACCGTCCGGTCGTCGTAGAGGCCGGCATGTTCGATCAGCAGCAGCCGGCCGGCCTCGTCGAAGATCAGCCCCGCCACGCGGACGCGCATCCGCCCGCCGTATCGACGCGTTACGATGGTTTCGTTTTCCATAGGCATGGGTTGGGCACAGCCTGTAGAGACGTTGCATGCAACGTCTTTACGGGGATGCCGGCTTCGATACGGAAACCGCCATACGGGGATGCCGGCTTCGGTACGGAAACCGCCATACGGGGATGCCGGCTTCGGTACGGAAATCGCCATACGGGGATGCCGGCTTCGCATGGAACGTCCCCCACCCCGAGCATCCGGCCTATCTACCCACCACGAGCCTACAACGGATCGAAGCGGTAGAGGCGGGGCCGGCCACCGCGGCCTTCGCTGGAAACGAAGAGGGTGCCGTCGGGGAGGAACGCGAGGCCCTCGGGTTGTGGGAAGAGGTCGGGGTCGAGGGTCCAGGCCGCCAGCAAATGGCCATTCAAGTCAATGACGAGCATGGCTTTACGCTTCGACGAAAGGATATACAGGTGCCGCGTTTGTGGGTGAAGGGCAAGGCCGGAGGGCAAGAATCCACTCATATCCATCGCTCCGCCGATAGCTCGGCGGACGAACGTGTTCACCGGATGATCAGCGGAGGCCAGCGCGTCGGTGAACGCATCCAGATCGATGGTGATGACGGGGTCCTCTTCGAGTTGCCGGCTCCCGAGATCGAACGCGTAAATTGCCTTCATTCCCTCGTAGCCCTTGCCGGCGAATTCCTTGCAGATGACGAGCAAGCGGTTGTTCGCCGCGTCGTAGGTCAGGCCTTCTGGATCGTAGCGTTCGTCGAGTTTCGTC
>JBCDHV010000457.1:0-3671 GCA_038749615.1 Bacteroidota bacterium | reverse complement strand
GGTCCGTTGCCGAAGCCGAACACGTCGAACTGCGAGTCGTCTGGGCCGTTCGTGCGCGTCGACCGAAACAGGGCGTCGGCACCGAGGCTGATCCGGTCGTTGACCCCGACCGTCGTTTGGATGAAGCCCGTGAAGAACGTGGACCGCTCGTTCAACTCGATGCGGTCGCTGCTGCCATCGAAGAAGGCCGTCTGCGTGTAGAGGTTGTTGAAGAGCTTGACCTCTACCTGCCCGGGCTGAAGCAGCGTCGATGGCGTCAACTCCTGAAGATTCTGAGCCCACACGGCCGGCGCCGTGGCTAAGAACGCGAGGGTGACGAGCGGGAGCGTGAGAATTTGACGGGCACGGAACATGGGAGGGGCACACTCAAGTCGGAGATAAACGCATCGGATGGAGTGCGAAGGGTGAAAGCGGACGAGGTTTTCCTCGAAAGTTGCCCGGCGATCCCGTTCCTTCGCTCTTCCTCCGTATCCTTCCTCGCTCATCCGTTACACACCCGCCGTTGAATACCGAACTGACCGACCGTTTCCGCAGCCTCTTCGCCGATCACTTCGGCCAACAGGTGATCCGCATCCTGCCGCTTCCGCCCTCGGGCAGCCGGCGGGAATACTACCGGCTCGAAGGGAGCAATCATGTGGTGATGGGGGCATACAACCCGGACCCGCGCGAGAACGAGGCGTTCGTGACGTTCACGCGGCACTTTCGGGAGAAAGGCGTCCCCGTGCCAGAGGTCTACGCCACCGACCTCGACAATGACCTCTACCTCGTCGAAGACCTCGGAGACACCACGCTGTTCTCTTACCTCAGCGAATGCCGCAAGGCCGGCCACTTCCCGATGCCGGTGTACAAACGCGTCGTCGAAGAGCTCGCGCACCTCCAGATCGTGGGCAGCCAGGGCCTGGATTACAGTGTTTGTTATCCGCGTGAGCAATTCGACCGGCAGTCGATGCTCTGGGACATGAGTTACTTCAAGCACTTCTTCCTGAAGGTGGGCAACCTGCCCTACGACGAGCAGGCGTTGGAGGACGATTTCAACGCCTTCGCGGGCTACCTGATGAGCGCCGGCACGGACTACTTCCTGTTCCGGGATTTTCAGTCGCGCAACATCATGCTTCACGATGGCGGGCCGCATTTCATCGACTACCAAGGGGGCCGGCGTGGGGCGCTCCAGTACGATGTCGCTTCCCTGCTCTGGCAGGCGAAGGCCGCACTCACGCACGCGCAACGCCAGGAACTGCTCGATCACTACCTCGCGGCTGCAAGCAAGCTGACCGACATCGACGCCAAGACGTTCGTCGAGATGTACTACGGCTACGTGCTCGTCCGCACGATCCAGGTGCTCGGGGCGTACGGATTTCGCGGCTTTTACGAGCGGAAGGATCACTTCCTCGACAGCATTCCCTTCGCCGCGGAGAACGCGAAATGGCTCCTCGATAATGCGTGGCCGCCCGTCGCGTTGCCGGCGCTACGGTCCGCAATGGAAGCCATCGTCTCGGACGAGCGCTTCCAACACAAAGCCCCGGTCACCTACACGGATGCCGACAAGCTGACCGTCCGCGTCCGAAGCTTTTCGTACAAGCACGACATCCCCGAGGACCCCGGCGGCCACGGCGGCGGCTTCGTGTTCGACTGCCGGGCCATCCACAACCCCGGCCGATACGAGCCCTACAAACGCCTCACGGGCCGCGACGATGAGGTCAAGCTCTTCCTCCAAAAATACTCTGATATCGATGGTTTCTTGCGCCGCGCCTACTCGATGGTCGACGAGTCCGTCGAGACCTACCTCGAGCGCGGCTTCGACAGCCTGATGATTGCCTTCGGCTGCACCGGCGGCCAGCACCGCTCCGTCTACGCCGCCGATAAAATGACCGAACATCTTCGTTCCAAATACGGCGTCACGGTGGATCTGCTGCACGTGGAACAAGAGCGGAAGGGTTGGAAGAACTGAGCGGGCGACTGGGGAAGTAGATGAGTGGATGGGCGGTCAGGTGGATGGGTTGACGAGTGACAGCTGCCATCTGAAACGGCTTGAGACAAACACTCATCCTCGCCTCCGCATGACCCCGCCCTGATTCATCCACGCCTCCACATGACCTCGCCCCAACTCATCCACGCTTCCACATGACCACCCATCCACGCCTCCAGAGAATCGCCAACCAGGCGATTCTCTTCGCCGCCGGCCTCGGGACGCGGTTGCGGCCGTTGACGAATGACCGGCCGAAGGCGCTCGTGGAAGTTGACGGAACGCCGATGTTGGGGCATGTGCTGCGCCGGCTGGTGCGGTTTGGGTTCACCGAGGTGGTGGTGAACGTGCATCACTTCGCGGGCAAAGTCGAGGCCTACCTCGCCGGCGAAGATTTCGGGGCCACGATCCACATCTCAGACGAACGCGACGCGATTCTCGAAACCGGCGGCGGCCTGCTCAAAGCACGTCCGTTCTTCCGTGACGATCAGCCGATTCTCGTCCACAACGTCGACATTTTCTCGACAGTTGATCTCCGCCGGCTCGTCGAGACCCATGTGGAGTCGGGCGCGCTCGCCACCTTGGCGGTTTCCGAGCGGGACACCTCGCGGTATCTGCTGTTCGATGCGGACGGCCAACTCGCCGGGTGGCGCAACGTCCAAACGGGCGAAACGCGCTGGAGCCGGCGTTCGGAGGATGTCGAACCGCTCGCCCTGAGCGGCATCTACGTCCTCGACCCACAGTTCATCGGCCTCATGACCGAACGCGGCAAGTTCTCCGTCATCGATCCGTTGCTTCGCCTCGCCGCGGATCATTCCATCCGCGCGTACCGGCACGACGCCTCGGGCTGGCTGGACGTTGGCCGGCCGGAGAACCTCCAGCACGCCCGCCACATGATTTCATGATCCCGCACCGAAGCCGGCATCTCCGAATGGCATTTTGCTCAAGCAATCGCCAACCCCGCATGGCATTTCGTCCAAGCAATCGCCAGCCCCGCATGGCATTCCGTTCAAGCAATCGCCAACCCCGCATGGCATTTCGTTCAAGCAATCGCTAACCCCGCATGGCATTTCGTTCAAGCAATCGCCAACCCCGTACAGACGTTGCATGCAACGTCTCTGCAGGAAATCGCCTTCATTCCGCGGAGAAGCAAACCTGAAATCTATTTTCCATGATGCGCTACCTCTTTCTCCTCGCTCTGCTGACCGCTGCCTGCCGGCCGGCTCCTGAAGCGGCGGCTGGCGGTCCGCTGGCGGTGCCGGACACGGTACGGGTGGTCGACTACGATTTCAGCGCGCCGGCTCACCGGTACGATTTGCCGAGAGCGCTCCAGGAGATTTCCGGCCTGACGGTGCTGGACGCGCGCCATCTCGGAGCGGTGCAAGACGAAGACGGCGACCTGTTCACGATCAACATCGAAACGGGGGCGGTCGACAAACGCCGGTTTGCGAAGCGCGGCGATTTCGAGGGCCTGGCCAACGCTGACGGCCGGGTGTTTGCGCTGAGAACCGACGGCAAGCTGTACGAACTGATCGACTGGCGCGCAGAGGAGATCGAAGACCGCGAGCACGAGACGAAACTCGACGAACGCTACGATCCAGAAGGCCTGACCTACGACGCGGCGAACAACCGCTTGCTCGTCATCTGCAAGGAATTCGCCGGCAAGGGCTACGAGGGAATGAAGGCAATTTACGCGTTCGATCTCGGG
>JBCDHV010000456.1:0-3676 GCA_038749615.1 Bacteroidota bacterium | reverse complement strand
TCAACGCCCGAGGGGCCACCGTGAATGACGGTGACGAGCGGGTAGCGCCGGCCTTCCTGGTAATCCGAGGGATAGTACAGGATGCCATTCACGCTGTCCTGCTCAGCGCCCTCCCACTGGATGACCTCGGCCCGTAGCGGGGTTCGCTTCTTCAGGTACCCGTTGAGCTTAGCCACCTCGCCTTCTTGTGCTACATGACCTTCGAGATACTTGCCGTAGTTGTACGTCGGCGGTACGTCTGGGCGGGAGTAGTCGAACACCATCGTCTCGCCGTCCGGGCCAATAGTGACGGACGTCGAGTGTCGGAGCCGTACATCCGTGGCATCGACGTGCCGCCAGCCGTCGCTGGTTTTCTCGTAGTAGCGAGGCAGAAATGTCGTGCCGTTGGCGAGTTGGACGTGGATACCGTTTTTCGACACGGCGTATCCGTAGCCGACGCCCCAGTCCCAGTCGAGCGGTACCTTCTCGTGCGACATCGACGCCACATCGAAATAGTACAGCTCCGTGATGCCGGCTCCTTCGTTCTCGGGATCGCTGCTGAACTCGTCGGAGGCATAGAATCCGCTGCCGTCGAGCGTCCAGTCGAAGCCAGACGGGTCGAAATACTGCCCTTCAAAGATCTCGACGGTTTCGCTGGTTTCCAGGTTGAGCAGGTGTTGCGTGGGCTGCACACGCGCGTCGGCCGTGATGGGGGAGCGGTTGAGCGTGTAGACCGCATGCTGGCCAGTGGGACTCACAGCAAAGGAGCCGATGCGAAGCTGGTTATCCGTAAGCCGGCGCACTTTCTTGCCGTGGACCTCGACACTGAAGAGCCGGACCGGGAAAAAGAGTGTCGTGTCCTCGACGACCAAGACGTCGTCTTTCCGGCCTTCGAGATAGGTCTCGTACGCCGTTTTCTTTTCGCGGCCGGTAAACACGATGGTCGAGTCGCTCTTCCACTCGAAGCCGCGCACGCCGGCCGGCATCGTGGTGAGCGGCTGGGGTGCACCGCCCCGCGGATCGAGCAGCCAGATTTGCTGCCCCGAAGCGTTCTTTGCGTCAGGGTTTTTGCGAGACGACAAAAACGCCAGCCGGTGCCCCGATGGGCTCCACAGCGGCGATCGGTTGTTGCCCGTTCGGGTAAGCTGGAGAATCTCAGGATCGCTGTCGGAGCCGGAATCGGGCAACAAGCTCAGGTAGAGATCCGACGTAAACCGGTCCTTCTCTTTGTCGGGCGACGACTTGATCCAAGCCACCCGCTGTCCATCCGGAGCAATCGAGACTTGAGAAATCCGCTCCTGGTTCAGCGCGTCATCGACGGTCCACGGCGTCGTTTGAGCAAAAAGGAGAGCAGGAACGAGGGCAAGGAGAAGGCAGAGGGTACGCAAGGGGCAAAGGGGCTGAGCGGCGAAGGGCTTGCTAGGCAGTCAAACTAGTCACAATTCCAGAGACATGCTGCCCGGCAGGTGGTGAAGGTGTGGCTGATGTTGCAGGGTGGCAAATGTGGCAAGCATCTTCAGCCACCCAGCCACCCAGCCACCCAGCCACCCAGCCACCCAGCTACACCTTCACCACCCGTCGCGTCGTTACGCCGGTGTCAGTTTCCAGGCGGATCAGGTACAAGCCGGCTGGCAAAGCCGTGGCGTCGAGGTCGGATTCGTGCCAGCCTGGCTGCAACGTGCCGGTGCGAACGGTGTAGACGAGCCGGCCGAGCGCATCGTGCAAGGTGAGCCGGACGGCGCTTGCTTCTGCCAGGGCGTACCGGATGCGCGTGGACCCAGCAAACGGGTTCGGGAAGGCGGGCGACAGGCCGAAGGCCGTCGGTGCGTTGAGGGCTACCTCCACGACGGGGCTGTACTCGAATGCGCCATCGAAATCGACTTGCCGGAGCCGGTAGGAGACCCCGGTTGGCGCGACGCTGAATCCGAAATCGTCGAAGGTGTACGTCTGAGGCTCGTCCGTCGTGCCGGCTCCCTCGACGAAACCAAGCTCGATCCACTCGCTACCATCCGCCTGCTCACTCGCCACGTCGAGCGCTTTGCGTTCGACGAAGAATCCGGCATTGCCCGTCTCGCTGAGTGTCGCCCATTCCAGCCGGACGTGATCCTCGACCTGCCGGCCGTCAAACCCCGCAAGTTCTACCGGCAGCCCTGTGCCGGCGCCCACGAGCAGGCGGAAACCGTCTTCGAGTTGGGCATTGCGCGAAACCGAGGTGACGAAGTTCGAATTGGTGGGGACATCGACGGGTTGACTTGCATCGTTGAGCCCGACGATGGTGAAGGTTCGCCCGTTGGGAAGTGAGGCGGGGTCCCACGTCACGGTAATCTCGCTCTGGCCTGTTGAGCGCTGGAATTCGAACTGGTAGATCGTCGAGTCGGCGCGGATGGACCGGTACTCGGTGTAGAACGCCGTGCCAGACGGGGGAATGTTCGCGTTGTAGGCGTGGGCGAAGAACACCGTATTGGTGAACGGCGGCGGGGCCGGCTCATCGAGCCCTTGGTCGAATCCATCGCTTGCATCGGCACGCATGCCGACGGTGACAGTGCGTGAGAACGTGCCGTCGCTCACTTGAAACGCGAGTTCGAACGGCTGTGCGAAGGCCGGCATGGCGCACGCGCACGCGGCCAGCCAGCATACGAGAGAACGGTAGCCTCTGCTCATCTGTGCCTCCAGAATGTGTCGTCGCCGGCGTGGTGCCTCCGTGCCGGCGTCCCGTGCAATGTACGGAATCGATTTAACAAATCGGGGACTTGTTAAATCGGGGATCTAGTGATCCGAATCGGGACGTACAGGCCGAGCGCGGCCGATACGCCCGCCGGCACGTTGCGGCCGGCCAGTGGAACGCGGACCCCGGCTGTCAGGGTGCCCAATCCGGCATTCCAGCCCAACCGCGGCGTCACTTCGAGACTCGACCGGCGAGCCGTGGGGATCGCGAAGCCGAGCAGGGTGGGCGTTTTGCCGCGCAAGCCTTCTAGGGTAATTGACCACGCTACCTGCTCCCACTGTCCGCCGGCCTGCATGAGCCCGAACCATTCGTCCCCAGGGTCTCGGGCGATGGCGTCGTTACGCTCACGCCAGCGCCGGCCAGCCCAGGCCGTCACGTAGACTGCGCTCGGGTAAAACGAATGGCCTGCTTCCAAGATGACCTCCCAGTCGCGCTGGCCTTCGCCCAACGGGATGATCTCTGCATCGACGGGAAACGTGGAGCCAACGAGCTTCACGCCGGCTCTCAAGGCTACAGGAACGGTCGCTCCCCCAAAGAGCTCGGGCCCGATGCGGACGTGAACTCTCGGGTCGCCGATTCCAGAACTGACACGGTCGCCAGCGAGGTCGTCGAATTGCAGCCGATGAAATGGCAGGCTCGCCCAGACATCTAGACCCCGCACAATGCCGTACGCCCCTGTTAGATACATCGAACTCGTAACGGCGCGTCCGTCATCATCGATGGGCTGCCGGCTCGCCGAGGGCCCGAAGCGAGACCTCGTGTCGAGGTGAAACGCACTGATGTCGAGCCACCCCGTGCCGGGTGGATTGATCCACTGCGCTGAGGATACATCGACGAATCCTAGCATCGAGACAAGAACGATGGTCTGCCTCAACATCTGACCGGCCGTTGACCGTTGTCTCATCAGCCTTCCCAGAGCGCCGTGTCAGGCTCGAAGATGGCCCAGGCGAACCAGAAGGCGACGTACGCCTC
>JBCDHV010000455.1:0-3676 GCA_038749615.1 Bacteroidota bacterium | reverse complement strand
TCGGTTCGCGGTTACCGTGCGTGAGACGGTCGAATACGTGCTGCGCGATCTGACTTCACCCGAGGGGGCGTTTTACTCAGCCGAAGATGCGGACAGCGATGGAGAAGAAGGGACGTTCTACGTCTGGCGTGTCGAGGAGCTTACCGACGTGCTGGGCGAAGCCGATGGACGGTTCGCTGCAGAAGCGTATGGGGCAACACTGGCAGGAAATTTCGCCGACGAAGCCACAGGCCAGCGTACCGGCGCGAACGTGCTACACCGCATCGACGCTGAGCCGGCCGACGAAGAACGCCTTGAATCGGTTCGCCGCCGACTGTTTGAGGCGCGTGGGACTCGCAACCGTCCGTTGCTGGACGACAAGGTGCTTACCGACTGGAACGGCCTGATGATCGGTTCGCTCGCCATTGCCAGCCGGCACCTGAGCGAGCCGTCCTACGCCGATGCGGCCGTCCGCGCCGCCGACTTCGTCTGGAGCCACTTGCGCGACAGCGACGGCCGGTTGTTGCACCGCTACCGGGCTGGCACGGCAGGCTTGCAGCCCACCCTCGACGATTATGCCTTCCTCGCGCACGGCTTCATCGAGCTCTACCAAACGACGTTCGATCACGAGCATCTCGCCCGCGCCTTGCAGCTCACCGACGAGATGACCGAGCGCTTCTGGGACCCTGAGTACGATGGATTCTACCTCTCACCCTCGGACGGGGAAGAACTGCTCGTCCGGCGAAAAGAGACCTACGACGGAGCGATTCCGTCAGGCGCATCGATGGCCCTGCTCAACCTCGTGCGCCTCAGCCGGCTCACCGGCCGCACGGACCTCGACGCCCTCGCCGACCGCCACGTCCGCAGCATCGCCGGAGCCATCCGCGAAGTCCCGAACGGCCACGCGATGGCGCTCGTCGCGCTAGACTTCCTGCTCGGCCCCTCGTATGAAGTCACACTGGCCGGTTCGCCCGCCCAGATCGAACCGTTGCTGGAGGCCATTCGCCGGGCGTACGTGCCGACTAAAGTCGTCCTCCACCGCACGGCAGAGAACGCAGACGAACTAGCTGCTCTGGCCCCATTCACTCGGGCGCAAACGGAGCAGTCGGGCCGGCCCACCGCGTATGTCTGCCGCAACTTTGCCTGTGAGCGTCCGGTCACCACGCCGGCGGACTTGGCCGAGCCGTTTGGGGGTCCGACCCCCTTCTCGTAATCTTCTGAAAGAGATCAGCCAGCACAATTAAAGATGACCGTCTGGCGTATTTTAAGAGCTTAGGCCGGCCTGTGGCTCGCAAAAGCACCTTCGAATAATCCGGGAACGGGGGTCCGACCCCCTTCGCGCGATCTTCCCACACGGCCGGCACGGTTGCCGGCTACGCACTAGATTCGACGGGCGTCTTTCCACCACCCTCCCCACCACCGCGCGCATGTCGACTCACGGAGCTGTCAATACTGGATACATCGTAAAGACGGCGCTCATCGTGGCGTTGGGGGGCTTTCTGATGGGCTTCGACGCCTCGGTGATCTCAGGGGTTATTGGGTTTATCGAGGCGGAGTTTGAGCTGACGAAGATTCAGCTTGGCTGGGCGGTCAGTTCGCTGACGCTCGCGGCGACGCTGGCGATGATGGCGGCCGGCCCCCTCAGTGACGCCTACGGCCGGAAGCGCGTGCTCATCGTGGCAGCCGTGACCTTTGCGCTATCAGCGATTGGGTCGGCGTTGGCCCCGTCGTTTTGGGTGCTTGTGGTGGCGCGGATGCTGGGCGGCTTCGGTGTGGGAGCCGCGCTGATCATTGCGCCGGTGTACATCGCTGAGATTTCGCCGCCGGAGAAGCGAGGGCAGATGGTGTCGTTCAACCAACTCAACATCGTCGTGGGGATCTCGGTGGCGTTTTTCTCGAACTACCTGATCTTGCAGTTGGGCAGTTCGGAGGCGGCGTGGGCGCAGTCGCTGGGGTTTGGCGAGCACACGTGGCGGTGGATGCTGGGCGTCGAGGCTGTGCCGGCAGTGCTGTACTTCTTCGGGCTGTTTCTGGTGCCGGAAAGTCCACGCTGGCTCGTCATGCAGGGCCGCGATGCCGAGGCCATTCCGATCATGGCACGCGCCACGAATGAAGCACACGCGGCACAAGAACTCGCCGAGATCAAGACGAGCATCACGTCGGATGCGGGCGCGCCAAAAGTGCCGCTCCGGGAGCTGTTTGCGCCGGCCATGCGCTTGGTGCTCCTGATCGGGGTCGTGATCGGGATTGTGCAGCAGATCACGGGGATCAACTCGGTCTTTTTCTATGCGCCACTCATCTTCGAGCAGTCGGGGATCGGGACGGATGCGTCGTTCGTGCAGGCGATCTTCGTCGGGTTGATCAACCTCGTCTTTACGCTCGTCGCGATGGCGCTGATTGACCGGCTCGGCCGGAAACCTCTGCTGGTCGCCGGCCTCACGGGCATCACGCTCTCGATGGCGGTGCTTGCGTTCGGATTCTACAGTGCTACCTACACGCTCGACCCCGAGGCGCTGTCGCTACCCGAGGACGTGCCGGCCGGCCAAATCGCAACCCTGAGCGGGCAGACGTTCCAGGGCGATATCGACTACAAGAATGCGCTCCGAGATACCTTCGGTGAGGAGCTGGCTAACCAGTACGAGTCCGAGTTCATCACGGCAGCGATTTCGATGAACCCCTTGCTCGTGCTGTTTGGCATACTCGGGTTCGTGGCCTCGTTCGCCATTTCGCTCGGGCCGGTGATGTGGGTGCTGTTCTCCGAACTTTTCCCGAACCGCGTCCGTGGCTTGGCCATCTCGTTCGTTGGGCTGATCAACTCGGCCGTTAGCTTTCTCGTCCAACTCGTCTTCCCTTGGGAGTTGGCCAACCTAGGCAGTGCGCTCACCTTCTTGATTTACGGCGTATTCGCGTTCCTTGGGCTCATCTTCGTCATTTCTGTCCTCCCCGAGACGAAGGGCAAGTCGCTCGAAGAACTAGAAACCCTGCTGGTGAAGACGTAAGGCGTAGGTGTGTGGTGCGTAGGTATGTTGTGTGTAGATGTGTCGGTTTGTTTGCAACGTACTATACACCATTCGCCACGAGCAAGACGAACTACACACTACACATCCACACACCACACATCCACGCACCACAGTAAAAAGCCCGTGTTGAAGCAAACGTTAGTAGTCCTCACGACCCTGGCCGGCTTGGCGGCTTGCGGGCCGGAGGCGTCTGATTCGTCCTCCAGTTCCGCATCGGAAACGCCGGCTCAGGCGGTCATTCAAGCCGAGAAGCTCACGAACTCGAGCGGGCCGTTCGAGACGGTTCGCATTGAGAGGGCGGGAGAGGACATCGAATATGTGGCCGTCGATACGGCCGGCTGGCTGTCGTATTCCGTCGATATTCCGGAGGCCGGGCGCTACCGCGTCGAGGTGGTGGCTCGCGGGAATGATTCGGCCGGCGTGTGGTTGGAAGACTACGTGGGCAACCCAGACGACCGGACCTACAATGTGACGGGTACGATCCCCGTTGTGCCGGACACGGCGTTCGCCACGGTCAGGGTAGAGGGCAGCCCGTTCGACGCTGGCCTGCGCCCAATGCGGCTTCATGTCTCAGGCGGTGCGGTGGACATCGACCGGATCATTTTTACGCTCATGCGCCCACATCGTCCGTCGCCCGTGACGCTGGAGCAGAACATGGACGGCGAAACCTGGGCGCT
>JBCDHV010000454.1:0-3679 GCA_038749615.1 Bacteroidota bacterium | reverse complement strand
GGCCTCCAGGATTTCGATGGTGGCGGTGGTGTCAGACGATGCGCTGTCGGCGTCGGCGCTAGCGGCTTCGGAGAGCATGTAGTGGATGCGGGCACCGTACGGGCGGTTCTCGCCGGCATACTCGGCCTCGGCAGCGAAGCGCGTGCCCGTCGCCTGGGCGTACGTGGCCAGAACAGCGGTGGGGGTCTCGAAGACGGTAAGCGGGTTACCGAGGCCGGCCATCGTCTGTGCCACAGCTCTGAGCGGACGCAGATCATCAAGGACGTACGCACTGCGTCCGAACGTGCCGAGGATCAGATCGTGCTCGCGTTCCTGAATGGCGAGGTCCATCACGGAGACGGTCGGGACGCCGTGGGTCCACTTTTCCCAGGTCGTGCCGGCGTCGAAGCTGACGTGCAAGCCAAACTCGGTGCCGAGGAACAGCAGACTCGGCTCGACGGGGTCTTGCTCGATCGACAACACGTAGCCGTAGACCTCGTCTTCGTCGACGATCCGCGTCCAGGTCTCGCCAAAATCAGCTGTTTCGTAGGCGTAGGGCGTCCAGTTGTTGCGCCGGTGGTCTTCGAATAGCACAAACGCGCTGCCGGCTCGGTGCCGCGAGGCGTGAATCTGGGGCACCCACGTGCCTTCGGCAACGCCGGCAAACCGACCTGTCAGATCGGTCCAGTTTGCGCCGCCATCTTGGGTGACGTGGACGCGCCCGTCGTCGGTGCCGGCCCAGAGGACGTTTTCCTGTAGCGGGCTTGCAGAGATCGCCGTGATCGTCGTGTAGTTCTCGGCTTGGGTGACATCGTAGGTGAGGCCGCCGCTGTCGATTTGGCGCTGTTTATCGGGGTCGTTCGTCGTCAGATCGCCCGAGATAACCGTCCAGGTGTCGCCACGGTCTGTGCTTTTGTGGACGTACTGGCTGCCGTAGTAGATCGTCGCCGGCTCGAACGGATCTTGCGCCAGGGCCGCGTCCCAGTTGAACCGCAGCGTGGTGTCGCCAGCGGCCGTGGGGCGGACGAGTTTGCGCTGCCCCGTTTCGAGGTCGTAGCGGTACAAGTTACCGCCCTGGCTCATTGCGAAGCCGTAGCGGGGATCGGACGCGTCGGGCATGGTGTCGAAGCCGTCTCCGAACGCGACCTCTTCCCAGTACGCGTTCCGAATGCCGCCGGCACGGTACACGTAAGCCGGCCCGCGCCACGAGCCGTTGTCTTGCATGCCGCCGTAGATGTTGTACGGATGGGCATCGTCGACGCGGATGTGGTAAAACTGGGCGAGGGGCAGGTTTTCGACGAACCGCCACGAGTCCCCTCGGTCGTGCGAGACGGCCAGGCCGCCGTCGTTGCCGTTGATGATGAAGTCGGAGTTGTCGGGGTGGATCCAGAGGGCGTGGTGGTCCGGGTGAACGCGCTCGTAGGGGAGGAGCGTGTCGAACGTTTTGCCGGCGTCCTCGCTGACGGTGACGAGCGAAAACAGGTTGTAGATTCGATTTTCGTTGTTCGGGTCGACGAACAGGTCGGCGTAGTAGAAAGGCCGGTTGCCGATGTTTTCGGTCGAGACCAGGCTCCAGGAATCGCCGCCGTCATCGCTGCGGTAGAGGCCGTTCTTCTTTTCGGCCTCGACGAGCGCGTAGACCCGGTCGGGGTCGCTCGGCGCAAACGCGAGGCCCATCCGGCCGAGCTGGCCTTTGGGGAGCCCGTCTTCGTGCGTGCGCTGCGCCCACGTCTCGCCGCCGTCGTAGCTGACATAGAGGCCTGACCCTTCGCCGCCCGACTCGAAGAACCACGGCCACCGCCGGAATTCCCACATGGCCGCGATCAAGTGGTCTGGGTTGCCCGGATCTTGCACGAGATCGCCAATGCCGGTGCGGTCATTGACGTAGAGCGTTTTCGTCCAGGTTTTTCCGCCGTCGGTGGTCTTGAAGACGCCGCGCTGCTCGGTTTCGCCCCACGCCGGCCCCTGTACGCCGGCCCACGCGATCATCGGGTCGGTCGGATGCAGGATCATCCGGTGAATCGCCCGGCTGTCTTCGAGCCCCAGATGCGTCCACGTCTGCCCACCGTCGATGCTTTTGTAGACCCCGTTGCCGTTGGTCTGGCTGTTGCGCGGGTTGCCCTCGCCGGTGCCGACCCAGATGATGTCCGGGTTGTTCTGAAATACCTTCACGTCGCCGATGCTCGCGACGGGCTGATCGTCAAAGATGGGCGTCCAGTCGGTGCCGCCGCTCGTCGTCATCCACAGCCCGCCGGAGGCCGTCCCGACGTACCACGTGTTCGGCGAACGCAGCACGACGTCAATCGACGTGACGCGTCCGCTCATCCCTGCCGGCCCGACCTCGCGTGCCTGCATTTGGCTGAAGTGCTCGACTTGCGCGCTGGTGATGAGGGGAAAGAGGAGGGCGAGCGTGAGAAGGAGGCGCATTGGGGTGTGGCTGGGTGGCAGAGTGGCAGTGTGGCTGAAGATGCGTGCCACACCTGCCACCTTGCAACATCTGCCACATCGCAGGGGCTGTGTGGCAGGGTAGCTAGGTGGCAGACGGGAGCGGGGAGGATACAGCATGCCAAAGAAATTCGTTTGAGTTAGCGCCGCTCGGATAGTGATGTTTGCCCTACCACACGTGCCACACCTACTACACTGCAACACGTGCCACATTCCAACTCCAGCCACATCCGAATGCGCACCCTAGCCTCTGTACTCGCCATCACGTTTTGCCTGATTGGCTGCTCAGACCCCGCGGCAGAAACGGGAATGCCGGATGGGTGGGAAGTCGATGGCGTGCGGGCCTGGCGCGTCGGGTTTGATACGACGGGCATCTACCGCGATCTCTCGTCCTTCGAGGCGTTCGATCAGCCGATGGAGCCGGTGGTCTATGGGGCCGGCGAACGCACGTTTCGGACGCAGCTGCGCAATGGCGTGCGCACCGAGCTGTTCGGGCTGTTCCAGAGCCGGCCCGAGACGGTCGACTCGCTCTACCAGCGCTACGGGCTGCCCATTGTGAACCGCGTCTCCACGGAAGGGGATTTCTCGAACGCGATCAAGGATACGAAGGCCAAAGTCTATCGGGCCTTGTCGAAGCACTACTGGCAGCCGGTGCCGAAGAGCAAACTCGGCACCCCCAGCCAAGCGCGGCAGAGCGACGAGATCGTAGCGATCACCTATCCGGAAGAGATGCGTGACGCCGGCCGGGTGCGCCTCCAAGTGTACGTCGGTGCCGACGGGACGTCGCAGGCCATGCGCATTCTGGAAAGCGTCAACCCGACACTCGACACCATCGCCCTCGAAACCGTCGCCCGTTTCCAATGGCGCCCCGGCTACCTCCACGGTGATCCCGTGCCGGCCTGGGCTACCTACGGGGTGAGGTTCTAGTGCTCTGGAAGAGCACGGTTGGGCGGTTAACGGTTAGGCAGTTGGGTGGGATTTGTCGACTACTCTGCGGAACGACCTCACCCAACTGCCCAACCAAGAACCAACAGCCGTTGATCACAGATCAACGTACAGCGCTGCCTCGTGGCGGGACTTCACGTTCAGTTTATTCAGGATGTTGTGCACGTGGTTTTTGACCGTGCCCGTTTCGATGAAGAGTTGGTTGGCTATCTCTTTGTTCGAATAGTTTTCGGCGAGCAGGGCCAAGATTTCGCGTTCGCGCGGCGTAAGATCGGACGTGAGTGAAATGTTGAGAGCCGTGCGCCGGTGG
>JBCDHV010000453.1:0-3681 GCA_038749615.1 Bacteroidota bacterium | reverse complement strand
TGCGTCTTGCCACTGCGACGAAATCTTGACGCCGCGCTCGCGGAGGAGATCGAAGTACATCTTGTGCGGCACGATCTGTTCTGGCGGCGCGGCTCCTCCGCCGGCAATCTGGTGCGAGCCCAGGAGTTCGGCCACGATCGCAGCTGAGACGGCCGTGCACTGCTTCATGGCCGAAATCTTCAGAGTGGCGTCGTACTCTTCGTGTAGTTTGGCGACGAACGTTTGCGTTTCACCGTCGCGCACGCCAGTCACGGACACCCTGAGCAGGACCACGTCCGGCTCGTTCTCAGGCGTCTTCCGCTTGAGCTGCCGCACGAACACGTCGCGATAGGTTCTGTGCGTGCGTACGTCGATGTGCCGGCGGTCGGTCAGGCCAAGCGCTATGACGAACTTCATCTTCTGCGCGAGCCCGGGACAGGCCACCGTCTTGAAGTCGAGGGTCTCGACCTTGCCAAGCAAGTCATGCGGTAGAGTCGATAAACTTCCCGAGCTATAAAACGCTTCCAGGGGCGATTCATGCGCGTCGAACGCGATGGGCTCAATTCCAGAAAGCGGCTCGAAGTGTTTGAGTTTGCCGTCTTCGATCAACGTGACCGGTAGGGAGAGCTTGTCGATGAACTGATCGGCCGAGAAAGGAATCGTCAGGTTGAGTGGATCCTTGGGTTCGAGCGGAACGGCCCCGACGCGCAGCCGGGCCGACTTCACGCTGTCGAACTGGTGGATGCCGTACATGCACAGGATGTTGACGAGCCCCGGGGCAAGCCCGCAGTTGGGCACCACCCAGATCGACTTCCTGGAGGCTGGCCCTCCGAGGCTGAGAACGTGCTCCGTGATCCGGTCGTCTCCTCCGAGGTCGCAGTAATTGCTCCCGAGTTGGACGGCCATTTCCGCCAACTCGTAGTTGTATTCCGGCATGACGCAGCTGATGATGCACCGGCTTCCTCGGACAATCGAGGCAATGGTGTTCACGTCGCGCGCGTCGACCTGGAACGAGCGCATCTTGGGGCTCTGGATCCGGTCGTGCAGTTCTTCGAGTGCGCTATGCCGAGCGTCGCAGATGAGCACCTGCGTGATGGCATCGCGCGCGCACAAGTCTTCAGCCAGGGCCGATCCGATGGCGCCGGCTCCAATGACGGCCACTTTCATCGTCGTATCTTTTTCGTTCTGAGTGAGCAGGCAAGGTAAGGAATCGCGAGCGCCGGCTCTTTACCGTGTGATGATTTTACGCGTGAACCTCCGGAAGCGGTTTCATGATGGGCGTGTGGAGGGGGCAGGGGACGAGCGGACGTGTGGTCAGGTTGAGGGGCAGAGGTGTGGAATGGCTCGCTGCACTCGGCAAGGGCAGAGTAGGACGAGTCCAGGCCGTGCTACTTTTCTGGAGCCCAAGGCACGGCCATCGGCGAGCGCTTCGGGTGTCCCAGCTTGCGAGAATGTGTTGGCGCAATCACAATTAGGCACATATGTGTATTTATAACAAACACATAGAGGTCAGAATATTTTATGCTAAAAGATATGTATTGTATATATGCAATCTTTATATTGAGCAGAGAACAGTGCCCCGGATGAGAGGGTTCGAGATTACGTTCTGGACAGTGTTTACGTCTAGGCTGTAGTCGTTGAGCGATCTCGGAAGCTAACGGCATGAATCGGTAATCCCACACACATTCACGGTAATCTGACACGGTACTCAAATGCCCCGTAACAGCAAATCCTCCTCCCGTCCGGACTACAGCAACCAGACTGCGGCGGCCAAGACAAAAGCCCTCGATCTCGCCATGAAGCAGATCGAGAAGGACTACGGCAAAGGCTCCATCATGCGCCTGGGCGACGCCCCGAAGGTCGAGATCGAATCGGTGTCCACCGGTTCGCTCGGGCTCGACTTTGCGCTCGGGATCGGTGGGGTGCCGCGCGGCCGGATCGTCGAAATCTACGGCCCGGAGTCGTCTGGTAAGACGACGCTCGCCACACACATCATCGCTGAGGCGCAGAAAGCCGGCGGCGTGTGTGCGTTCATCGACGCCGAGCACGCGTTCGATGCTACGTACGCCGAGAAGCTGGGCGTTCAGGTAGACGACCTCCTGGTGTCTCAGCCCGATACGGGTGAGCAAGCTCTCGAAATCTGCGACGCGCTCGTCCGTAGTGGTGCGCTGGATGTCGTCGTAATCGACTCGGTCGCAGCGCTCGTTCCTCGGGCAGAGATCGAAGGCGACATGGGCGACAGCCACGTCGGTCTTCAGGCACGGCTCATGAGCCAGGCGCTTCGGAAACTGACAGGCACTATCAACCGCACCCGCACGGTACTCATCTTCATCAACCAGATCCGGATGAAGATTGGCGTCATGTTCGGCAGCCCTGAGACCACGACGGGTGGCCGCGCGCTCAAGTTCTACAGCTCGGTTCGGATGGACATCCGCCGGATTGGCGCGATCAAGGAAGGCAGCGAAGTTGTCGGTAACCGGACGCGGATCAAGGTGGTCAAGAACAAGGTCGCCCCGCCGTTCCGGGAAGTCGAATTCGACATCATCTATGGCGAAGGCATCTCGTCGCTTGGTGAACTGATCGACCTAGCGCTGGAGTACGACATCATCCAGAAGAGCGGTTCATGGTACTCGTACGGCGAAGTCCGCATCGGGCAAGGCCGGGACGCCACGAAGCAGTGGCTCCGCGACAATGAGGACTATCGCGCCGAAATCACCCATCGTGTCAAAACCGAACTCGGCATGATCGACGGGGAAGAAATGGGCGAAGAAGAAGTCGCGTTCGCTGAGTGATAGGATGTCAGTTGGGTGGCGGATGATTGGGTAGGTTGCGTTGATCCCTGCAAAACCGCCCAACCACAAACCACCCAACCGTATGACATGGCGCGGCCTGGAACCGGGCCTCTATCACTGAAAGCCAACAACGCCGCACCTCCTGGCGGCTCACTTCTCAGACGCGCACTTCTCTCAATACAGGACGCGGAAGCAACCGCGCTAGCGGCCGGCTCGTGGTGGGGCCGGCCGTTTCTCGTTTCAGGCGCTCGATCCTCAGCGCGAGCAACGTCTCAGGTCTCTTTGTGTCGTAGGCCGTGGATAGCGGCTCTTACGCACGGGCGAACAACAGAGCCAGAACAGAGAACTAGACGGACGCTAGGATGCTAGAACCTGACATCAAGCGCACGCTCATTGTGTTTGTGCTGTGCTTCTTGACATGGGCGTGCCGGCCGGCAGAAAGCACGGGACAAGTCGATCCAGACTGGTTGCGGAGCTGGAACGAGGCGGTCGAACAGCGCCCGAAAACGCTGACCTCCCAGAGCCGGATCGCGGCGAAACGCGAGCCCGGTACTCCCTTCTCAATTCGTGGGCAAGTCGTCGGGCCGTCTGGAGAAGCGCTGGGTGGGGTGATGGTTCACGCGTATCACAGAGACGAGGCCGGCTTCGATTTTGGAGACCGGGACAACGAACTGACGACCTGGCGGCTACAGGGCTGGGCCGTGACCGATGAAGCCGGCTGGTTCGAGTTTGCAACGGTGCGGCCGGGCACGGATCATCTCGGGAGAGAGGCAGCTCACGTGCATTTTACGCTGGTTTCGGAGACCTACGGCCGGCAATGGGCCCCGAAAGTATCGCTCGGCGACGATCCGCTGGTGACGGACGCGCAACGACAGCGTTCGCGCGACGCAGGGGACTTCGCGACGGTGGT
>JBCDHV010000452.1:0-3684 GCA_038749615.1 Bacteroidota bacterium | reverse complement strand
GGTGCCTCCGCTGGACACGCCGAGCGGACTCGACATGGACGTGCTCGCCCAGTTGGCCGGCTTCCCGAAGCGTATCGGGGATGCGTACGATGCGTACCGGATGCGCGAGGCTGTCTTCGAGACGATGGCGCTGGCCCGGCTTGGCAACAAGTACTTCAACGATACGGAGCCCTGGCACACACGGAAGACCGATCTCCGCGCATGCGGCAACACAATTCACGTTTCGCTCCAGCTCTGCGCAGCACTTGCCGTCCTGATGGAGCCGGTTTTGCCCGGTTCAGCGGCGAAGCTTCGCGAAATGCTGAAGCTCACCGGCGTCCGCCCCAGCACGCCCGATGCGCCACGTTCTGACGCGGCCATCGACTGGGACCGTGCCGGCGCGTCGCTCCTGGACGAAGGCCACGCCTTGGGCGAGCCGGCGATTCTGTTCACGAAGATCGACGACGATGTGATCGCGGCGCAGGTCGCCAAGCTCGGCACTGAAGCGATGCCCGGCACAGTGACCCCTACTGTTGATCCAACGGCTGAGACGGAAGAACGACCCGCAGGGCCAGAAGCCGAGGCGCTGCCCTACGCGCCCGTGGGCGACACCATCGAGTTCGCTGACTTCATGAAGCTCGATCTGCGCGTCGGCGTGGTGAAGGTTGCCGAGCGGGTGCCAAAAACCGACAAGCTGCTGCGTCTTGAAGTGGACCTGGGCTTCGAGGAGCGGCAGATCCTGGCCGGCCTCGCGCAGCACTTGGACGCCGACGACCTCGTGGGCCGGCGCGTCGTGGTGGTCGCCAACCTCAAACCAAGGAAGATGCGCGGCCTGGAGAGCCAGGGCATGGTCTTGGCCGCCGAAGACCGAGACGGCCGCTTGGTCCCCGTAGGCGGCGCGGATGCCGAACCTGGGGCCCAGGTTCGGTGACGAGTGCAGGAGTGGTCGGGTGGATGTGCAGATGAGCAACCAACGCATCTACTCTTCCACCTGACCACCCTTCCACTCGTCAGATGTTAATCGCGTGTCCGTAGGCCGCGCGGGTGGCTTCCATGACGGCTTCGGAGAGCGTGGGGTGGGGGTGCATGGCTTCCATGACCTCGTGGGCCGTGGTTTCCAGCTTCCGCGCCGTGACGGCTTCGGCGATCATCTCCGTGGCATCGTGGCCAATGATGTGGCAGCCGAGGAATTCGCCATACTTGGCGTCATAGATGACCTTGACGAAGCCCTCGTTGTGGCCAATCGCTGAGGCCTTGCCGCTCGCGGTGAACGGGAATTTGCCGACCTTGATGTCGTAGCCGGCTTCCTTCGCGCGCGCTTCCGTGTACCCTACCGAGGCGATCTGCGGCTGGCAGTAGGTACAGCCCGGCACGTTGTTGTAGTCGACGGGCTCGACGTCCATGCCGGCGATTTTCTCGATGCAGAGAATGCCTTCGTGGCTGGCCACGTGGGCAAGCCACGGCGCGCCGACGACGTCCCCGATGGCGTAAATGCCTTCGACGTTCGTGCGGTAGTACTCGTCGACCGTGATCGCGCCGCGCTCGTGATGCACGCCGACTTCGTCGAGGCCGAGGTTTTCCACGTTGCCGACCACACCGACGGCAGAGAGCACCTGATCGAAGGTCATCGTCTCGGTGCCTTTCGGCGTCGTGATCGTAGCGACGCAGCCGTCACCCGAGGTATCGACTTTCTCGACGAGCGAACCCGTCATGATCTTGATCCCGAGCTTCTTGTACGAGCGCTGCAGCTCCTTCGACACGTCGGCGTCTTCGATCGGCACGAGGCGGTCCTGGAGCTCGACGATCGTGACCTCGGTGCCCATGTGATGGTAGAAGTAGGCGAACTCGACGCCAATCGCGCCGGCACCCACGACGAGCAGCTTTTCGGGCCGCTCAGTCTGAAGCATCGCCTCTTTATACGAGAGGATCTTCTTCCCATCGATCGGCAGCGAGGGCAGTTCGCGGGCACGCGCGCCAGTCGCCACGATGATGTGTTTCGCTGAAACCGTCTGTGCCTCGCCCACGTCTTTGCCGTCCATCGTCGTGCTGGGCTGCACATCGATTTGGCCGTTGCCCTTGAGGGTGGCATGGCCCATGATGACGTCGATCTTGTTCTTCTTCATGAGGAACGTGACGCCCTTGTTCATCTTGTCCGCCACGCCCCGGCTCCGCTTGACCACGGCCGGAAAATCGGGCGAGATGCTGCCTTCGACAGTCAGGCCGAAGCTCTGGAAATGGTTGGCATAATCGACCAACTCTGCGCTTTTGAGCAGCGCCTTGGTGGGGATACATCCGATGTTGAGGCACACGCCGCCGAGCTTATTACGCTCGATGATGGCCACGTTCATGCCGAGTTGCGAGGCGCGTATGGCGGTCTCGTAGCCGCCGGGCCCAGAACCAATGATGACGACGTCGTACGTCTTGTTCGCCATGAGGAAGGAGGATTATTTGAAATGGGAGATGTGACTAGACTAGATAGCTTCTGTGTAACGGCCTAGCCGGCGCAACGTTCTTCTTACCACGGATTTCGGAAAGGGCACGGATTTCGAAAAAGACCGCAAACGTCTCCTACCACCCCATCTGCTGCATGCGGGTGCGGATCGTGGCGGAGTAGCGGCTCATGCGTTGTGGCGCGCGCTTTCTTGGAGACGGCAGAATGGCGGCGAGCCGGCTGCTGGCGTCCCGCCCGAGCTGATCGGCACGGATGCCGTAGTGGTGCTGCGCGGCAGCCTCGGCCCCGAACACGCCGCCGGGCCCCCACTCGGCAATGTTTAGATACAGCTCCAAAATGCGCTCTTTCGAGAGGATGGCATCGGCAAGGAGCGCGATCGGGATTTCGAGGACCTTGCGGATGGGGTTGGGGCGCGTCGTGAAGAACAAGTTTTTGACGACTTGCTGCGTGATCGTCGATGCGCCTCGCACTCGGCCCCGCTCCTGGTACTCCTCGTACGCCTCGCGCATGGCCTCCTGATCAATGCCGGCGTGTTCGTAAAACCGGCCATCCTCAGCAGCGATTACAGCGTGTTCGAGATGATCCGAGATCTCATCGAGGTCGCGAAACTCGTAGCGGCGCTCGTACTCGGTCTCCTCGCCCCACGACTCGATCTGGCGCTGTAGCTGGACGCCGGTGATGATCGGGTCGAAAATCTTGACGAAGAGCAGGCCGCCTACGATGTAGACGGTGAAGGCCAGAACCAGCAGCCCGAGGCCCTGCAAGATGCGACGAAGGAATCGGCGTTTCGGCTTTTTGGCAGGTTGCTTAGCCACTGGAATTCAGCGTTAGAGGGGCGAACGAGGCGCTACCAGGCGGGCAGACGAAAGCCGGCCGTCAGCAGACCCTCAGCGGATGTTTCGCCAGCGGAGGTGTTGATGCCGGCGTTGAGATCGAGCCAGAGTTGAACGAGCGGGCGCCAGCGGACCCGGACTTCGCCACGCAAGGTGCGCACGGGATCACCGACGAAGAGAAACGGCACGTCGTTTTCGGGAAACGGCCCGGCGAGTTGCGCGGCCTCGCCTTGCCACAGCGCGCGCACGGCCGGCGAAACGGTGAGGCGAGGCGTCACATACCAGTCGGCGCGGCCGGCGAGTTGGACGAAATCGCCGAAGAGGGTTCCAAGCCCGCGCAAGAGATAAACGTACGTGCCCTCGGGCTGTGGCGTGCGATACGAACGCGCGGAGACCAGCGTAGCCTCCACGCCGGCATCG
>JBCDHV010000451.1:0-3688 GCA_038749615.1 Bacteroidota bacterium | reverse complement strand
GTTGCGGCTTTGCTTCGAGCTGAGATCATTCATGCATCCCAAATCATAATTCCCGTCCCCTAGGAGCTCCGAGATCAATGGTGCGGGGGCAGAGGGCGGCTTCGGCGGGGTCGTTCGTGGCGAGGATCAGGGGGCCGGCATGGGTATGAAGCAGGTCACGTACGAGGGTGCGGCCGGTTTCGTCGAGTGTGGCACCGGGTTCGTCGAGGAGCAGGATGGCCGGCTCGACGAGCAGGGCCGTCGCTAGTTTGATGCGCTGTTTCATGCCCGAGGAAAACGTCTTGACGAGGTCGTCTTCCCGGCCGGCGAGCCCTACCCGGCCGATGTAGGCGTCGAGGTGTTGCGGATCGGTCGAGATGCCGCGCAACCGGGCCACGAACGCCAGGTTCTCTCGCGCGCTGAGGCCCTCGTAGACGTTCAGGTACGGCCCGACCAGCCCCACGTGAAACGCGCGCTCCTCTGCCGGCACGCTGGTCTCCCCGATCGTCAACCCGACCGTCCCCTTCGTCTGCGCTACCACGCCGGCTAGAATCTGCACCAGCGTCGATTTTCCACTTCCGTTCGGACCGACGACGGCCACCCGCTCGCCGTCTGCTACCGAGAACGACAGCCCCTCGAATAGACGCCGGCGGCGGTAGCGCTTGGATAGATTGGTGGCGGTGAGAACCGCTCGGGGTGGAGACATGAGGTCTTTCAGGATACGTGCCGGCGCTTGCGTGCGGCCTTTGGACTACGTACTTCACCCTAGGCTGACTGTATCATGAAAAACCCGCAAACGGCGGATTTCAGCCCAAAGGCTGCGTTAGACATCTCTCCCCCTGCCTCACCACGATATTCCGTACCTGACTTGATGCGTCGACTCGCACCGATTGCCTTCCTGCTCGTTGTTGCCGCGGCCGGACTTCTGTTCTTACCTGGCAGCCCACAACCCGACCCAGAGCTTCCCGGGCCAGACCCTCGGCCGGCCGAATGGTGGATGCAGCAGCGGCTCTACCCGTACGGAGACGCAGACGCCGATGCGTATCCGAAGGCCATCGAGGCAGCACTCCAGTTGAACCGGCAAGCCAAGACGGCTGCGTTCGGCGTGTGGGAATTCGCCGGCCCGACCAACGTCGGGGGCCGGATCGTGGACATCGAGTTCGATCCGCAAAACCCAGATATCGCCTACGCCGGCGCAGCGACCGGAGGCGTCTTCAAATCGACCGACGCTGGGCTCTCGTGGTTTCCCATCTTCGACGATCAAGCCGTCCTGAGCATCGGCGACATTGCCGTCGATCCGAACAACTCGGATATCCTCTACGTCGGCACGGGCGAGGCGAACGGGGGGCACAACAATTTCCCGGGTGGCGGCATGTTCAAGAGCACCGATGCCGGCGCTACGTGGCGCTACATCGGGCTCGCATCCGTCGTGAGCATCGGGCGCGTACTGGTCGACCCGCAGAACTCGGACCGGCTCTTCGTGGCCGGCGTCGGCTCGTACTTCAAACGGAACCCAGAACGCGGCGTGTATCGCAGCCTCGATGGGGGCGACACCTGGGAGCAGGTGCATTTCGTGTCGGATTTGGTCGGGGCCATCGACCTCATCCAGAATCCGGACAATCCGGACGACCTGATGGCAGCCATGTGGGAGCGTGAACGAACCGTCGACACGGCGGCGCTTTCAGGGCCGGGTAGTGGCGTGTACCGAAGCCTCGATGGGGGCGACACCTGGGCGAAGATTGGCTCCGGAACAGGCTTGCCGGGGGGATCGCACGGCCGGATCGGGCTGGCCTTGCACGAGGAGATGCCGAACGTCCGGCTCGCGCTCTTCACAGACGGCCAGCGGATCACCGGCGTGTACCGGACGGTCGACAGCGGACTGTCATGGTCGAACGTCACAGGCACGACGCCCAACCTGAGCAGCGGCTTTAGTTGGTACTTTGGCCAGATCCGCGCTCATCCAACCGACACGCTTCAGGTGTACGTCATGGATGTGATCATGGCGCGCTCGGCCTCAACGGTTGGCACGTACCAGGAAACGGGGCTCAACCTCCACGTCGATCACCACGCCCTCGCCTTCCAGCCCGGCAACCCCGACCTGATTCTGAACGGCAACGACGGTGGCATCGGCCGCTCTACCGACGGAGGACGCACGTGGACGACGGTCCGAGGTCTTCCGATCACGCAGTTCTACGAAATCGCCTTCGATCCGTCCAACCCGGAGCGTCTCTACGGCGGCACGCAGGACAACGGCACGGTCCGCACGGCAACCGGCAACCTGGACGACTGGGACCGCATCAACGGTGGCGACGGCTTCTACGTCATCGTCGACCCCCGCGACCCCGGCGTCATCTATGCCGAGAGCCAAAACGGCGGTCTCACGAAGATTACCCCCGAGGGCCGGCAAAACGCCTTGAGTGGGATTTCGACGAGCGAGCCACGCAACTGGTCGACGCCCGTCGTGATGGACCCGAACAACCCAGACGTGCTCTACTTCGGGACGGACCGCCTCTACCGAACCACCAACGGAGCTGCCTCCTGGACGCCCATCAGCCCGAAACTGCCGGCACGCAGCGTCAGCAGTCCCCGCCTCGGCACCCTCACGACCATCGCAGTGGCCCCGAGCAACTCGGACGTGCTCTGGGCCGGCACGGACGATGGAACGGTCTGGACGAGCCGAGACGGTGGTGGCACCTGGACCCGCGTCGATGCCGGCCTGCCGGTCCGTTGGGTAACGCGGATTGCCGTCGACCCAACGGATGATGAAGTCGCCTACGTCACGTTCAGTGGCCTGAAATTCCGCGATCCCCAGCCCCACGTCTTCCGCACCCGAAACGGCGGCGAGCGCTGGAGCGACATCAGCGGCAACCTGCCCGATGCCCCCATCAATGCCATCGCCATCGACCCCGTAAACACCGACCGGGTGTTCATCGGCTCTGACGTCGGCGTCTTCTTTACCGATGATGCCGGCGACCGCTGGCAACCCGTGGGCTCCGGACTGCCGGCTGCCCCCGTAGCCGACCTCAAGATCGAGCCGACGACCTACACGCTCATCGCCGGCACCCACGGCCGCTCGATGTACCGCATTCCGCTCGATGGCGTGATCACGAACACCACGACGGATACCCCAGCAGACGCCGGCTTCACGCTGGCGGTCCCCTACCCCAACCCCACGACGAACACGGCCACTCTGCGGTTCACCCTGGACGAGCCAGAGACGGTCCGCCTGGAAGCCTACGATGCCACCGGCCGGCGCGTCCAGCTTCTTGCCCAGGGTGGACACGCTGCCGGCTCCCACGAGCTCCGCTTCGACGCCACGAACCTGCCGGCCGGCACCTACCTTCTCCGCCTCCAAGCCGGCGACCAGGCCGTCACGCAGCGTTTGATCGTGCTGTAAACTGTTGAGTGTTTAGTGTTTGGTTTTTAGTGTTCAGTCTGCCCGCTAAGCCTCACACACCACACATCCACTCCCCACACACCACGCCACCCCTCCACACCTCCACAAAACATGTCCTTCCTCCTGATTACCACCCTGGCCGCCACGCTCGGCTGGGTGGGCAACATGAACCCTGCCGGCAACTCCACCTCCAACATTCCATCGGGGCAGTCCTTTGACGTGACGATCCAAGTCTGGAAGGACGGCGTGACCAACAGTCCGGGCCAGGGGGCCGACATTCAGTGCACGCTGTATTGGGGCGAGGTACCGGCG
>JBCDHV010000450.1:0-3691 GCA_038749615.1 Bacteroidota bacterium | reverse complement strand
GTTCGAGATCGACGACGACGGGTTCTGGCAGGAATTCCGGCAGCGCGTCAAACGCGTCAACCCCGAGGCCTACATCTGCGGTGAAATTTGGGAGCCGGCCCCACGCTGGCTGCAAGGCGACCAGTTCGATGCGGTGATGAATTACCTGTTCACCCAGGCCACGCTGAACTTCTTTGGGGCGAAGACCTTGCGGGATTACAACAAGGAATCCGTCCAGTCGCAGCCCCTGAACGCTACGCAGTTTGCCGAGCAAATCGATGCCATGCATGGGCACTACGATTGGGAAATCAATCATGTGCAACTCAACCTGCTCGGCAGCCACGACACGGCCCGGGCGCTCTGGATCATGGGCGATGACCCGACGGCCTACAAGCTAGCGACGTTGTTCATGATGACCATGCCGGGCGCGCCGTGTATCTACTACGGCGACGAAATTGGCATGAGCGCCGCTGACGATCCCCACTGCCGGCAAGCCTTTCCCTGGGACGACGAGGCGTTCTGGAACACGGACATCCAGAACCACATCCGCCAGGCCACCCGTCTCCGGCACGAGCATCCCGCACTCCGCACCGGCTCCTTCACCGCGCTCCACGCCGAGGGTGAGGTCTACGCCTTCCGCCGGCAACTCGACGGCACCGACGTGCTTGTTGTCTTCAACGCAGGCACCGAGCCGGCCACTGTCAGCCTGAGTGCGTCGGGCTCGCTCGCGGACGCGTACACATCGGTCTGGGGGGCCTCCGAGGGGCAGCGTGTTGACCCGGCCTCAGTGGAGGTGCCGGCGAGGGATGCTGTGGTAGGCGTCGGGTAGCTGAGTACGATGTGGGCTGGTGTACAGGGGACTCAAGGGAGGGGGGAAGCCCGGCGGGCTCCGTGCATCAAGTTGTTTGAATTCAACGACTGAGGGCGTATTCTTGTCCGCATCTGTCCCCTCATGCAGGTTCGAAACACTGCCGCGTCTCCTTTCCCATTTCCGGGTTTTCTCGTCCTCGGGCTGCTAGGCCATAGCCGACACGAATCCTGCTAAACGTCCCCTGCCGCCTGATACCGAGCGCGGCGACTGGCCCACCATGTCATCGGATTATGTCTCTTAGGTTCAGTTCACGCTACGCGGTCCGCCAACTGGCTGGTCTTTGTGCCGTCTTCATCGTCTTTCTGATGGCCGGCGGGACCCAAGCGCAGACTCAAGTCGGCTCAGACATTCGCGGGGCTGGAAGCGAAAGCTTTTCTGGGTTTTCTGTCGCGCTCTCGTCAGATGGCAGCAGGCTGGCGATCGGTTCAGTAGGAAATAGCAGCAATGGGGACCGGGCGGGTCTCGTCCGTGTGTACGAGTACGATGGGAACGAATGGACACCGCTCGGTTTGGCGATTGAGGGGGAAGCAGCAGGTGATGAGGCTGGCTGGTCCGTCGCTCTCTCGTGGGATGGCAACACCGTGGCTGTTGGCGCACCGGGCTATGATGGAACTGCGGTAGATGCCGGCTACGTGCGCACGTTTAGATACGACGGCACCCAGTGGCTGAGACTTGGTTCTGAGATAAATGGGGAGGCAGAGGGAGATAGGTTCGGCACGTCTGTTTCGCTTTCGTCGGATGGTAACCAGTTGGCTGCCGGGGCGCCCGGCAACGATGGTACCGGGCCGGATGCCGGCCACGTTCGCGTTTTTCAGCTCGATTCGAGCGAATGGGTGCCATTTGGCTCTGCCATCGATGGTGAGGCCGGGGGTGACCGCTCTGGCGAAGCCATCTCGCTGTCCTCAGGCGGGCTTTCCCTTGCAGTCGGAGCGCCCTTCAGCGATGGCAACGGTGATACGTCTGGGCACGTTCGCGTCTACGAATACGATGGCAGCGCATGGGTCCAGCTAGGCTTCGACATGGATGGAGAGGAGCCTACCAACCAGTTTGGCTCTTCAGTGGCCCTCTCTGCCGACGGGAGCCGCGTGGCCGCCGGCGCTCCCTTCCACGGCCCCGATGGGGACCAGTCTGGGCAGGTGCGTGTCTACGAGTTCACCTCGATTGGGTGGTTACAGCTTGGCGCTGATCTTGATGGTGTGGCCAGGGGCGATATGTCTGGCTCTGCCGTATCGTTGTCTGCCGATGGGATACGTCTCGCCGTGGGTGCTCCTGGCCACGCCAGTAACGGGGCGAGGTCCGGCCATCTACAGGTGTATGATTTTGACGGTGACGAGTGGATACAGGTGGGCGCAGACATAGATAGCAGATCACGCGGCGATAGGTTCGGTGCGTCCATCTCACTCGCGGCGGATGGTAGCCAGCTGGTTGCAGGCGGACCAGGCAATAGCGACGCTGGGCTGTTCGCCGGCCATACCCGCGTGTTCGAGATTGATGCGTCTCCCGTAAACCGAGCCAGGAGCGAAGTGCCTGCTTCGCCGGCTGTTGTTCTCTCGCCCGTCTATCCGAATCCATTTACTGACAGGGCGAGTTTCAGCGTTACGTTGCCGGCTCCTGAGTCGGTGAGCGTGGCTGTCTTCGACGCATTGGGCCGGCAGGTCATGCAGCTGCACAGCGGTATGCTTCCCGTGAATGCCGCGCACACGTTTCGGGTGGAGCGAGGTGGGCTGCCCTCAGGTGTTTACGTGCTGCGTGTGGCCGGCCGAACGTTCGCTGAGAGCCGGCGGATCGTAGTGCGGTAGCAGGAGGTGAGCGTCAGCTGGTGCCGATGAGCAGCAGTGCCGAGGCACGCGGTCTGGATGCCAGCGTAGGCGCTAAGAATGATGATGCCCAATGGGTTTGAGTAGCCGGCCCCCTGGCTACTGGCTGAAAATGGTTGGCACTCCGATCCCCGGGATGACGACGGCATCAGCGGCGTCCAGGCAGCTGCTCATCATCGCACGGCGGAGCGAGAAACGCAGGCCGAATCTCGCACCAGGACAGCCGCTTGCTGGCGATCCCGCCGACGAATCCGACGCCTCCTTCGACGTTGTCGACCAGGTTTGGGATCGCTGCGTCCTCATCGGTCAGAAGCTCGATGTCCGGCCAGGACGAACTGGCGAGGGCGAAGAAGACTTCGATGTCGAGCATCACCAGGCGCTCGCGGGCTAGGTCGGCGGAAGGGAGGATGTTGCTTATGTCTACGCCCACGTTAACTTGTGCGCCGTAGACGCCGGCGGGGGTCCGGCTGACGGCGTCGAAGTAGGGGACGCGCTGCACCCGGCGAGCCGCGGGAGGGTCGCTTTCCAGCCGGTACGTGTAGATCAGATCGAGTGCGACGAGTTTGTCCTGCGTTCGCACGGTGACTACTTGATACGGGGTGCGCGCTGGGATGAGCAGGACAGGCTCCGGGACCGAATCCGGCAGCTCGACCTGCGCGGATGCCCTGCGGCCGTCAGTGGCTTCTACCGTCAGGCGATACGCGCCGCCGAGTTCGAGCGGGAAGTCGGTCAGGGCATAGTTCGTGGCTTGCCGGCCTCGGCCAAAGGCGTACACACTGTCTTGCAGGGTCTTCGCGGCCCCAGAGCGTTCGTCGAGCAGCGTGACTGTGGCATCGATGGGGCGCGGGTCGAAATCCGCCGTCAACCGGACCCGAGACACCCGAACAAACTGGGTGTCCGCCGACGCATCCAGCACGCCGGCAAGCGAAAAATGATCGGTCTGCTCCACAAACGGATCGAACGCCGTCGAGTCACAGCCGGCGAGCGTCATCAGCCCGAAGGCGATCAGGAAAAGTCGGAGCAC
>JBCDHV010000449.1:0-3701 GCA_038749615.1 Bacteroidota bacterium | reverse complement strand
TTGCCCGTTCGACCGTGTACTGATGAGCATTGGGTCGACATCGAGGCCGGCGGTACGGAGCATGGCGAGCAGCGTCAGGTTGATACTGGCCGCGTTGCCCGTCCGCTGTTCCAGCACCTCGCGGACACTCTTGTCCGGGTCCCGGCCGTACGTCTCGCTCCAGGTAATCGAGGAGCGGACCCAATCGTACATCGCCACCATTTTCTGGAGGGGCGTCGCGGTGTCTGGCAAGCCGGCGAGAACCTCATCGACGGCGCTCTGCACGTCTTTCTTCTTGTCGATCTGGTCCCCGATGTAGGGGTTGTCGATCAGCGCCTCGGCCACACTGCGCCACGAGCCCAGCACGTCTTCCCGGACGCCGCGGAAATTGACGGCCGCGAGCTGAAGCCGGATTTGTGCAACGTAATCGAGCGGCGTGGTCATGTACGGCTCTTCGCGCAAGGCCGGCACGTCCTCGATGGCCCAACGAAACGAGGTCCCACGGATGCCGCCCCGGTTGAACCGGTTCTCGTCGCGGATGGCAAAATTCTCGCGCCCCCGGTAGAGCGTACCGTATTCGAGGAAGTTGGGGATCTGAATCCGGAACTCGCTCCAGAGCGTCGGTTCGCCTCGTTGGAAGCGCCACGTGTGGGTAAAGAACGGATACTCCGACTTTTCCTTGTACGTGTACTCGATCACAGCCCCTGGTGCCAGCGCCGGCATCGTGAAGCGGACGCGCTCGAAATCGCCATCGAGTTCGTCTTTGAAGATGGCCTTCTTGTCCAGCTTGTGGCGGACGACCTTGCCGTCTTCGTTCAGGACATACGTATGGCCCTTGAGGTTGGTGATGCGCCGCTCGTTGCTGTGGATCAACTCGACCGTGCCGTGCTCGTAGCCGGCTTCGTTCAGGATCAGGATCCGCGTGTGCCGTTCGAAGAGCGACTCGCCGGAGGAGCTGTACTCGACCGATCCGAAGTCGCCCAACACGACGGCCGAGGCGTTGCTGTCGGCCTGAAACGCCGTCACGCCGACCATCGCGTTTTCGATCTTCCCGAACTTCATCGGGTCTTTCTGTGCCGTAGCAGACGTGGACAGCACAAGGAGAGCCAGCACGAGCGCGGCGGCGCGTGCGGCGGGCTTGGGGGGATGCATGGGAAGGATGTTATGGCCGGCAGCCGGCCCGTTGAGCCACGAGGGTGCAGGCCCTCACCTGCTGCGCCTCGGTCGTTGAAAGCGTTGTTGTCTTGAGGTTCTCCCAGCGGAAACGAGTGCCTCTGTGTTCCGCACCCCAAACATAGACATTCTTCGCTGTTCCTACAATGGCTTACACGAGAACGAGCACTTGTCTTACACAGAACAGGAAACAGCCTGTAGGACGATTCCTACAAAAATGGCCGGTGTTCCGGACATGGCATGTCCCCTACACCGTAACAGCTACCGTACCACGATCCATTCGGCGCGCCGGCGCTCTCCAGCCTGCACCTGCAACGCGTACCGGCCCGGGGGCAAGCCGGCTAGGTCGATGCGCTGCTCGGATGGGCCGGCGGGGCGTTCGCCCCTCCATGATCGGACGAGCCGGCCCGCAGCGTCGAAGAGTTGCCAGCGGACGGGGCCGGCACGGCCGAGGCTGAGCCGGGCACGGACGGCTCCCGTAGCGGGGTTTGGAAACACCTCGAGCCCAAACGTGGCCGGCGTCTCGCCTTCGGTGTCTACGCCGATCGGATCGCCCAGGGCCGCAAGGTCTTCGGCGGCTTGGTCGAAGCGGCGGGTGCGGGTGCAGAGACCGGTCGTGAAGACGCCTCCGGTGGTGTCTGCGTACACGAGGTAGCCCTGCCTGGGCTGGAAAGGAAAGCCGCACCGGGCCTCGTTGCCGGCCGTGACCACTGTGACCGTCCGTTCGACGGCGGTGGAATCCGTCGCTTTCCACACGCCGCTCACCTTGATCTGCACGCGCAGTTGCTGCCCCACGATGCCGCCCTCGGTAACGGTGCCGGCAAACACGGCCGCGGCACTGTCACGGGCGGCCGTCGGGCTCAGCAGTACGGGGCACGTACAGGCCAGGACGAAAGACGGCACGCACAACGCAACGAAAACAAATGCCTGCTTCATGACGGTCTCTGATCAAAAGTTGCCAGAAGGTACGAGATGACGTACTTTTTGCCCCTTGATGTTCAGAATGCTTCGCTTGGTCCGCTCCACCCTTTAGATCGCAAGGCAAGCATTCTGATTCCACCCACCCCACCCACGCGGCCTCAGGGACAGAAGGTCTCTCACTTCCACTACACGCGCGAGGCCTTCCCTCGGGCACTGTCCGCTCTGAGCATCGCGTTTTGCTCACTACTCACCACAGGATCGCTATGAAACACACCGCTACGCTGCGGCGTGCTGCGGCGTTTGTGCTCGTGCTAGCCTTCGGGCTTGCGCTCACCACGGACGCTCAGGACCAACCCAAGCGCAAGTTCACCGATGCGCAACTTGCCAACCCCACAGAACCGAATCCCTACCTCTCCTTCCGGCCGGCCGGCCAGAGTGTAAACTGGGAATTCTGGGCCGAAAAAGCTCGCGTTGATGGCCAACGCCGGCGTGCCCAACGCGGGGGACTCTACGGAAAGGCACAAACCATCTCCTACGCCGAGACTGAAGTCGGTGGGGCTGGCACGAACAACTCGATCGGCACGGCGGAAGCCATCTCAGGCTTCGGTCGTGGAGCCGGCGAGGACAACGATGTCATCATTCTTGGCTCGCTCGCACCTCCGCCCTCAGCCGGAACGCCAGTGGCAGAGAACGAAGGAACCGGAGACAACGGAGACATCAACAAAGCCATCGTTACAGGCTTGACCTCAGGTAACGTCGTCCAATACACCGGCCGCGTCGGCGATGGGCCGTTTGGATCTGACAACGGTGGCACGTCTGGCGACTACGATTTCTACGAAATCAGCATGACGGCAGGCGATAGTTTCTTCGGAGACATTGACACGCCAGTCCCGTTTGGAGCACTGGATACGATCGTGGGGATGTTTGCGGCGGATGGAACGGAGCTGAGTCGTAACGATGATGGCGACGCATCCTCTTGGGATAGCTTCCTCAGCTTCACTGCGCCGGCCACCGGTACCTACTACTTTGTTGTACGTGGATTCGGGCTCGGCTTCCAAAGCGATCCATTTGACTCATCGAGTGGTTTGGGCATTGCGAGTGAAGGCGACTACACGCTCACGATGGGGCTCAGCGCTCTCGACGTAGACTTCTACACCATCGACCTCGATCAGGGCGACGTCCTCGGAGTCAACGCGCTCTTCGGTGCGTTGGGCATCAACGTGTACGGTCCGGATGGCACGAACTACCAAGGCTCAAGCCAGGACCTCTCGTTCATCTACGCGCCTGACTCTCCGCTGCCTGGTGGCGGGAACGGTGTGGTGGCTGTGGTTGCGGACGTAGCCGGTACCTACGCCATTGAAGTCACTGGTGGTGCCGATACGTACGTAATCGAAGCTAGCGCCTTCGGAGCCGGCCTCGAAGAAGAGCTCACCAAGGCCGCGAATAAGCAGACGCTGTTCATCGACTTCGATGGGGAAACGATCAACGCGCCGGCTCTCTTCGGGAGTGGTAACAACCCAGCTGTGCTCTCTCCGCTGGTCGATTTCCTCCCCGGCTGGGGCCTCACTGCCGCCGATGAGGACGCCGTCATTGATGCGATCCTGAAATCGATCGAGGAATCCGTCAAG
>JBCDHV010000448.1:0-3702 GCA_038749615.1 Bacteroidota bacterium | reverse complement strand
TGGAGTTAGCGTCTCCACGCGAGGCGACGAAGTCGAGTACGCCATTGGTCAGGCCGAGAACGAAGTAGGAGACGCTGTTGGGAGCGGAACGCGTGACGACACCGGGTCCTGGGTCGAAGTCGACGTTGGTGCCCTGAAACTGGCCTGCAACGAAGACGCTGCTGTTCGACCGCACGCTGATGTCTTCGACGCGGTCTTTCCCGTTGAACGGGAACGTCCCGCCGAATTTCAGGAGGCTCTGCGGGCCGCCCGAACTTGAGGTTAGGGACAGTAGAAACCCGTCGGACCCACCGCTGGGTGTGACCCCCGCTAAGGTGGCGGAGAACTCGCCGCCTACGTAGACCACTCCAGCGTCAAGAGCCACGGCCGTGAGAAGGGCGCTGCCCCCAAGCGACCGCGCCCAATTCGGCACGTTTGCGTTCGTATACGAAACGACGAAGTAGTGGGTGTTTCCACTGGGAGTGGACAAGACGGTACTCCCAGCCGAAGGATCAAAGTCTGCGGATCCTGCAAGCGAGCCTGCAATAACCGTCTGCGTTCCATCACTTGCTACACGCACGCCCTGAACCCGGCCAAACGATTGAGGGGCCACCACCCGAAAGGCGCTTGTGAGCGCGCCGGCCGTCGTATACCGAGCCACATACATCGAGTACTCCCCGCCACTCGTCAGGGAGGTCGTGCCCGGGCCCGGGTCAAAGTCGGCGGTCCCCGCGAACCGACCCGTGATGATCAACTCGCCCTGCGGCGTCAACGCAAGGTCGAAGCCTCGCACGCCGCCTGGCACTGTGAACACCGTCCCTAACGCGCCCGTCGACGTGTATTGCACCACGTACGCCGTAATCCCCGTTCCTGTCTCGCTTGACGTGCCGGCCCCCGGGTCGAAGTCGACTGTCCCCTCGAAGAACCCTGTCATCCAGACGCCCCCACTGCCATCAGGCACCATCCCGTTGGCCACGATCCGAACGGTCGCTTCAAGTGCAAACGCCACATCGACATCCCCATCGTCCTGAATCCGCAGTACGACAACGCCGTCGCCAGGGCCCGCCGTCGGGAGCGTCTGCACAGCCCCGAGGTCTTCGTAGGTGAATGAGGTGCTTGCTGTAGTGGTGGCTGTCCAAGCAGCCGAGAGGAACGGGTCGCCGGCGGCTATCGTGCGGGGTTCGGCTTCGCTGCCACCAGCCCGGGTGACGAATTGGGCCGCGGCATTCGGGGCGAGCATGGCCAGCAGAGCGGCTAACGCGCCGAGCCGAAGCAGGAATTGGACGTGGGCAAGAGAACGGTTGGAGTAGACGTAACGCATAGCGAAAGGCTGTTTGGTGAATCCCCTCGTAGGAGGAGCCGGCCGGTGAGCCAGCGCCCTGAGGGTAGCCTTTCGTTCTGCTTGGCCCTACCGAGATTGATTTGCCGGCAGGGTTGGGTGATTACGTGGTTCGTGGATGCGTTGATGTGTGGGTACGTAGTTAGAACCACACATCAACAAACCCACGCACTACACATCTACGCACTACACATCTACGCACTACGCTCAATCCTCCGCCTTGGGGACGCGGCCGGTGCGGAGGGCTTCCTTCATGAGCATCTCCTGGAAGCTGCGGACGGATTCGGAGCCGGGTTGGCGTTGGACGTAGGTGCCGTCGGCATGAAGATCCCAACCCATGCGGTTGTCCGAGAGCGCGAGCTTCAGGATCCGGATCACCCGGCGTTGCAGGGCCGGATCTTCGATGGGCGTGATGACCTCGACCCGGTCTTCCAGGTTGCGCCGCATCCAGTCGGCACTGCCGATGTAGGTCTTCGGCTCGCCGTTGTTGTGGAAGTGATAGATCCGGCTGTGCTCCAAGAAGCGCCCGATGAGACTGACAAGCCGGATGTTGTCGCTCACGCCCGGTAGCCCTGGCCGGAGCCGGGAGTGGCCACGCACCACGAGGTCGATCTGAACGCCGGCCTGCGAGGCCTCGTAGAGCGCTTGGATCGTCACAACGTCGTCCAAGCCGTTCATCACAGCGATCAAGTGGCCGTTGCCGTGCTTCTGCTGGTGCTCGATCTCGCGTTCCAGCCGCTTGAGGAACGTCTTCCGCAGGTCGCGCGGAGCCACCAACAATTTCCGGTACTGCTGCTCGGGCGCGTAGCCGGTCAGGTGATGAAACAAGTTCACCAGATCTAGCCCGATTTCCCGGTTGCACGTCAGCAGGCCGATGTCCGTGTACAGCTTGGCCGTCTTCGAGTTGTAGTTGCCCGTCCCGATGTGCGAGTACATGGCAATTCCGTCCGGCTCCTCGCGCACGACGAGCGCCGTCTTCGTGTGGGTTTTTAGCCCGACGAGCCCGTAGGTCACGTGAATGCCGGCCTGTTCGAGCATCTTCGCCCAGGCGATATTTCGCTCCTCGTCGAACCGCGCCTTGAGCTCCACGAGAACCGCCACTTGTTTGCCGTTCTCGGCTGCGCGGATCAGGCTGTAGATGATGGGCGAGTCGTTCGAGGTGCGGTAGAGCGTCTGCTTGATCGCGAGGACTTTCGGGTCGGCGGCGGCCTCATCGATGAAGCGCGCCACGCTAGCCTGGAAGGATTCGTAGGGGTGGTGGACCAGCACATCCCCCTTTCGGATGATCGAGAACAGGTTCGCCGTGTCGCCATCGACCGCCGGCACCAAACCCTTCGGGATGACCGGCTCCCAGTGCTCGTACGTGTGATCCGGGAGGCCGAGATTGGCAAGCGCGTCCAGGTCGCTCAGTTCGAGCAGGCCGCGCTTTTCGTACACGTCGGCATCGGTGATGCCTAGCTCGTGCTTGAGCGTTTGCCGCACATGGCCGGGCATGCGCGTATCGACCTGCAACCGGACAACAGCCGCGAACCGCCGTTGCCGCAATTCTTTGGCGATGAGTTCCAGCAGGTCCTCTGCCGAGCTTTCGTTGCGGTCCAGATCCGCATTGCGCGTCACCCGAAAGGCCGACACGCTCACGATCTCCATCCCGCGGAAAAGCTCCCCGATGTTGTGGACGATCACCTCTTCGATCGGCACGAACCGGTAGCCCTCCCCCGACAGCCGCAGGAACCGGCCGCGCTGGAGCGGGACCTTCAACCGGGCGAAGTGCTCCGTGCCGTGCGTCGGATGCCGGGTAATGACAGCGAGCGACAGGCTCAGGTTGGAGATGAACGGAAACGGGTGCGCCGGGTCGACGGCGAGCGGCGTGAGGATCGGGTAGATGTTCGTCAAGAAATGCTCGTGCATCTCCTGGCGCTCGTCATCGGTGAGTTGGTTGTAGTCGACTACGTGGATGTCCGCCTGCCGAAGCGCCGGCTGCAGGACCTCGTCCCAGGTGTAGACCATGTCGGCCTGGAGACGCAAGACGGCTTCCCGAATCAGCCCGAGCCGTTCCTCGGGCATCCGCCCATCCGGTGAACGGCGCGTATCGCCGGAGGCGATCAGGCGTTTGAGACCGCCGACGTGCTTGCGGAAGAACTCGTCCAGGTTGCTCGCTGAAATCGACAGGAACCGAACGCGCTCGAGCAGCGGAATTCGCTCGTCCCAGGCCTGTGCAAGGACCCGCCAGTTGAAGTCGAGCCAGCTCAACTCTCGGTTGAAGAGGAGTTCTGGCCGGCTCACATCGCCGGAGGGGTCGAGATCCATCAGTGCCGATCCGGGCACGGCCCACGTTGGGGTCTTGGGCATGGAGAAGGCGTGGTTTAGTCGGAGAGCAGAAAGGC
>JBCDHV010000447.1:0-3704 GCA_038749615.1 Bacteroidota bacterium | reverse complement strand
TCAGATGGTAGAGCTCGAACGCGAGCGCTAGGGGTGTCGAGCGGGTGAGGCCGCCAAATGGATACGCAGTCGTCGAGCCATCCTCGTGTAGCCGCATAGGTAGCATGTCACTCATCTCCAGCTGAGAAACATCCGCTGAAAGTGGGCGAAGCGCGACGGTTCGGTACGCCCCGACCTTGAGTTGCTGACTCCGCTCGTCGACGACCGTCTCGGCGTTTGGGTAAGCCCAGAAGACATCCCACTGCAAGGCTAGTTGGATTGGAGACGTGTAGCGCCGGCCTTGGAACGTGCGGACCTCCGAGGCGGCGCTAGATGGGATGGGATCTGGCAGGCTGACGCGATAGGGCGTGCGCTGGCGTCGCAGCGGGCGAAGGGTGCGGGCGTCCTCCTCCAGGAGCGTGAAGTCGATCGCGTACTCCCCAGACGGCTCTACGCCGCGTTGGGCCAACGCCCGTTGGATACGTTCGCTAGGAGGCAATTCTCCAGGATCAAATGCCCACGCTCCTTCGATCCTCGTCTCGCCATCCGGGTTCAGAAACCGCGCGACCCGCACCGCTACGGGAAAGACCTCGAAGGGATCGAGCACGTTGCTGTGTGCTGAGGGGACAGCTTCGGCCCGCTGTCGCGCAAACTGCTGATCCTCGGCGCGGGCGCGGACGTAGGCGTCTCTGGCGAAATGCCTGGGCGACAGGTTCGAGAAGTAGGCATTGATCCGGGCGGCACGGTCTTCATCGTGTGCAAATTCCAACAGTTCGAGTTGGTCGACGTAGTTCGAGATGCGCTGATACGTCATGGAGTACTGAGCCGGCGCGTACAGCGCGAGATCCTTGTACATCCACTGCATTGCTTTGAGTTGATCCCGGGCACGGTCTTGGCGGCGGAGTTCGCTCGGGATAAGCTCGTGGGCAGATCCAAGATCAAAGTAGCCGTACTGCCGGCGGATGAACACGTACTGAGCATCCCGGCCGAGATCACGGTACAACCAGACTTCGTTGTCGGGAAAGCGGGGCAGACTGGGGTCGATTTGAGTGATCGTTCTGCCGGGCGTCAGCGTACGATTTCGTCCCGCCTCACTCAGCCGCCGTGTACTTCCCGTTTCGATGCTCGTGAAGTCGACCTTGGTACGATGCGAGGGCCGGCCTAAGCGGACGTACAGCTTGCCTCGGTCATCGACCGAGCCCTGTGCATCGGCATACGTTTCGGCCGCAAACGCGACCCGCCTCAAATGCTCGATCAGGCGCTCATTGAGTACGGTTGCCGGCATGGGGTCGGTCTGCCGCCACCAGTGTTCGAGAAGCGGCCAAACGTCGTGCGGTAATCCTTCAGGCCCAAGGTCTTCCTCAGACAGCGCACCGATCCAGAGTAGCGGTTCCACGATGCGCGTCACAAGACGCGATACGATATCGGGCCGGAGGTCCTCGGTAAGTGATTGCTCTGAGAGCAACCGGAGGACGTCAAGATACTCCTGAGCAGCCGTCCGGTGGGAGCGTCTATCCGACGAGGCCGCCCAACGCTCGGCTTCGAGATAACGAGACCAGAGGTTGGACGTGCCAGCTGCGATATTGGACGTGTCAGCTACGCTAGATGCGTTACGTACTTCGGCATCGGGCCGGCTACCAGGTGGAACGTGCTCCTCCTGCGCGCTGGCAGACCCTGCAACGAGCAGGCAGAACAGAGCAACGGTGATCCGCATCGCTGGGCCTTGTGTGGTGACTCGTAGAGATTGGACGGTGGCCGTTGGGTGGCTCCATCTGTACCAGCCGCTTGATGAGGCTGCGGTGTCACGTTACTTTCCGGAATCTGAATAGAAATCAGCCACTAATTCTACCAGCCATGCCCCGATTCTCCCTGATCCTTTGTCTGCTCTCCGGATTCGCGATTGGTTGTTCTTCCACAGGCGAAGGCGTACGTACCGGCGACAATAAAACGGCAGCAGAGTCTGAGATTGACGCCGCCTCGCTAGCCAGGAACGAAGGATTGACGATCGAAGATATGCTACGCCGCGTCAGTGGCGTGCGCGTCACGAATGGCCGTGTAGAAATCCGCGGCGTCAACTCCATCAGCGGTGACACCCAGCCTCTCTTCGTGGTCGACACGGTGCCGGTGGGCAATTCTCTTCAGTCCCTCACGGGCATCAACCCAAACGACGTGTCGCGCATCCGAGTCCTCAAAGGCGCCTCGGCAGCGATGTATGGTTCTCGGGGATCAAATGGCGTGATTCTCATCGAGCTGAAACGGTAAGGTGTTTCATTCGTGCATGGTCGGACTGCTGGGTCGAAGCCCATCCACATCTGGCGGCGCTTCCGGCCAGCGTCACAGCCGCCGTCTTGATCCCTGCAGCACGTCTGATGGGTATCAGAGACGGCATATTTTCTATTCCTGCACCGTCACGTCTTGTCTGACCATCGTTCGCTCCTCATGACACATCCTTGGTGGAAAACCGGCGTCGTTTACCAGGTCTATCCGCGCAGCTTTCAAGACGCTAACCGAGACGGTGTGGGCGACCTAGCCGGCATTTTGTCGCGTGTGGGGTATCTCGCGCATACACTGGGTATCGATGCGGTCTGGCTGTCGCCCTTCTACCGGTCGCCAATGGCCGATTTCGGCTACGACGTGGCTGACTACACCGACGTCGATCCCATTTTCGGCACCCTCGAGGACTTTGATGAGCTTCGAGCAGCGATCCATGCGCACGGACTCAAATTGATCGTCGACTTCGTCCCAAACCACAGCTCGGACCAGCATCCGTGGTTCATGGAGAGCCGGCTCAGCAAGGAAAGCCCCAAGCGCGATTGGTATGTTTGGCGAGATCCGGCACCAGACGGGGGGCCGCCTAACAACTGGCTCAGCGTATTCGGTGGATCAGCTTGGACGTTCGACGAGCCCACGGGGCAGTATTACCTGCATTCCTTTCTCGAAGAGCAGCCTGACCTGAACTGGCGGAATCCAGATGTCGAGGCTGCCATGCACGACGCGTTGCGGTTTTGGCTCGACCGAGGCGTCGATGGATTCCGGCTCGATGTGGCGCACTTCATCATGAAGGATCCTGAACTGCGTGACAATCCGCTGGCGTCGGATGCGGGCGAGTATCACAAGGACATGGGCGACTACGATACGCAGGAGCACATCCACGACAAAGGACACCCGGACGTGCATGCGGCGTTTGCCCGGATTCGGCAGGTACTGGATGAGTATCCGGATCGCTACTCCGTCGGAGAAATCCACGAGTTCGATTGGGAGCAGTGGGCGTCGTATTACGGCAACGGGAAGGGGCTGCATATGCCGTTTAACTTCGGGCTGCTCAAGGCGAAATGGGAGGCCGGCTCTGTACGCGAAATCGTAGACGCCGTCGAAGCCGCGGTGCCTGATAATGGGTGGCCTAACTACGTGCTCGGCAACCACGATGAGAAACGGATCGCTACGCGTCTAGGGGAGCCTCAATCGCGTGCAGCCGCCGTGCTGCTTTTGACGCTGCGAGGCACGCCTACGCTCTACTACGGGGACGAATTGGGAATGCGAGAAGCGAGCATTCCAGACGCCTTGCAACAAGATCCGTGGGGCCAGCGCGTACCCGGCTTGGGGCGAGATGGCTGCCGCACGCCCATGCAATGGGATGCGTCTTCGAACGCCGGATTTACAGAGGCTGCCATGCCTTGGCTCCCCGTGCAGAGCGGCTATCCACACCGGAATGTGGCTGCCGAGCT
>JBCDHV010000446.1:0-3712 GCA_038749615.1 Bacteroidota bacterium | reverse complement strand
TCATCGTGTCTTCACCGCTACTCTCTCCCCATGCTGGTCCGCTTCTGGATGCGTGCCGGCTTGCTCTCGTTCAGTGCACGCGCCACGGCGAAACCTGGCAGGTGAGCGGCCGAAACGAGACGGCTCATGCGTGGTTCGGCGAGAAGGTGGAGCCAGGGCAGCCGGCCGTCTCGCTCACGGCCGAAGGGTGGGAGGCCGGCCCTGTTGGCCGGTACGATGCCACCCTTCACCTGCAGCACGGGGTGCGAGAGGGGACGGTCGATGTCGTCGAGAACGAGACGATGCGCGCGCTGGCGTTTCGCATCGACGAGTCGGCCCGGGAGGGCTTTTTCCAGACGGCGCTGGCCAACACGCCGCTGTTTGTCTATGAGAACGACGCGGACCTGCGCTACACCTGGGTCTACAACATGGGGGCCGTGAGTGCCCGAGGAGCGAACGTCGTGATCGGCCGGACGGATTTCGACTTGTTCGATAAGCCCACGGCGGAGCGCATGCGGGGCATGAAACAGGCCGTGCTCGATTCGGGCGTCGGAAGCCGGCATGAGTTCTCGGTCCCGACGCTCGGTGGTGACCGGCACTTCGATCTGACCATCGAACCCGTCAGGCGGAACGGACACATCGAAGGCGTTACGGTGGTGGCGCTCGATACGAGCAAACTCTTGCCGGCCCCGAAGGCCTCAAACGGCGAAGCGGAGCACATCCGCCACCTGGTGGCCATCGATACGCGACGCGTGAGAGACTTGGCGCTCTCCGTCACCATGCTCGAACAGCAAGACCGGCATCGCATCTCGCAGCGGCTGCACGAGGAGACGCAGCAGTTTATCGTGGCCGCGCAGATGCAAATCCGGCAACTCGGCAAGCTGAGGGCGACGCTTGAGGAGGGGGATGTGCTGGAGACCGTCCGTGGCCTCCTGCGTGATCTTACGCAGCACCTCCGTACCATGGCCATCGAACTGAGTCCTCCGGTGTTGCAGGGCGAGGGGCTTTACGAAGCGGTGTCCTGGTTCGCCAACGATCTCCAGGTGAGGTTTGGCCTGGATGTCAAGGTCAGGTCTGCCGGCTCAATCATGCTCCCAGAGCCGCTGCGGGTCTTCGCGTTTCAGATGGTGCGGGAGCTGCTCAACAACGTGGCCCTCCATTCCGGAGCCTCTGAAGCGAGTGTGCTGCTGCGCCTGGAAGACGGTGATCTGTTGATGTCGGTCATTGACGCCGGCCGAGGGTTCGATACGGCGTCGATCTCCAATGACGCTGAGATCTCGGGCCTGGCCCGGCTTCGGGAACGGGCTGAACTCTTCGAGGGGTGGATGGCCGTCACCTCACGCCCAGACGCCGGTACGCGCGTAGACATCCGGCTTCCCATCGAGCGTTGAACAGCCATGCAGAGACGGCTTCATTCGGGTTGGCAGACCTGTGCGCTGAGCGCATGGCTCTTGGTGGTGCTGAGTGTGAGCGCGTGTACCAGCGGCCGGGCCGTTCGAGGGGCCGAGACGCCAGCCTGGGCCGAGCAGCAGAGCCAACCCACGATCGTCGTGTTGGGGTCGTCTACGGCGCAGGGGGGAGGCGCTTCGGCTCCCGAACTGGCCTGGGTGAACCGATTGCAGGTCTATGCCAACCGGTTCGACCCGCCCGTACGTATCGTCAATCTAGCGCGGGGCGGCTACACGACCTACCACGTCCTTCCCTCCGGTATGAAGGCCGCCGAGGACCGTCCGGCTCCCGATTCCCTCCGCAACGTGACCCGCGCGCTCGTAGGCCGGCCGGACGTCATCATTATCAATCTTCCGTCAAACGATGCCGCCTTTGGCTACGGGCTGGCTGAGCAGATCGGTAACATGGACCGCGTCATCGAGGAGGCCGAGCGGGCCGGCAGCCGAGTTTGGATCACCACGTCGCAGCCCCGCAACTTGGACGAGCCGGGCCGGCGAGCGTTGACGCAGTTCCGAGATTGGGCAGCAACGGCGCACCGCCGGCAGGCGGTCGATGTCTGGACCGAGCTGGCGCTACCCGATGGCCGCATTCAGCCGGGCTTCGATTCTGGTGATGGCATTCATCTCAACGACGAGGGCCACCGGATCATCTTCGAGCGCGTCCGGGCAGCCGGCGTTGTGGAAGCCGCGATCGATGGGTGGAAGTCGCGGCTCAGCCGTGAGCTTACCCTCGAATCTCAGTGATGAAGGCGTCGGCTTCGGCGATGGAGCGCTCCATGTCTTCGATGAGTGCCGCAACATCGGTTTCAAGCTCTGCCGCCGTGTCCTCCAATGACGAAATCGCCCGAGCGTTCAGGTTGTGCTTGAGATAGAGCACCTGATCCCGAAAGGCGTTGAGGACCGGGTCCATCTTGGATTCCGTCCGGCGCATCGTCAGAATCAGGGCATCGTACTGCCGCTCGGTCTCGCGGAGTTGCTGTTCACTGGAGCGGCGGAGGCTCGCATCGGTGAATTGGTTTAGTTCTGCCCGCCACTCGTCGAAGAGCGCTTGCGCCACGTCTTCGACTTCGTTGATGCGCTCTCGGACATCGCCGGCCTGCTCCTCGCTGTCTTCGAAGGCGGATTCCAGTTTCCGGTAGGTCTTTTCGAGATTGCCCCCGTCGAACTCTACGACCGATTGAAACTGGTCGAGCGCGCTCGCGAATTCTTCCTTCGCGTCGGCCTGGCTGTCCCGGGCGTCGTCGACACGGTCGACGAGGATGTCTCGCTTCTCCTGGCCGAAGAACGACATCGTGTCGTAGTAAATCGCATCACGGGTCGATTTACAGCCGGTCAACATAAAGCCGGCGAGGAGGAGCCATATTAGTCTGGACATACGCGTAAAGGTCAGGGAGAATGGAAGAGGAGTCACGCAGAGCCAACTTAGGTTTTTTACGTATGGTTCGGTAAATTTCCAATCCGTCCAAGCCAGAGGCAACACAAGAGGCTGACGACATGTCAACTGCAGGGCTATGGGTGCCGCCCGGAGGCCGCCGGCACCCTGTTCGACCCCGGAGTATTCTTCGGCGTTTCCATCGGAGTATGGTTGCGTGCGTGCTTGCGTGCGTGCTGCCGGCGTTTGCTATGGCGAAAAGTACGGGGCAGGACACGCTGAGGACAGCCCTGAGTGTCAAGGCGCTGCCGCTCAACGAGGCGCAAGCCGGCCTTCCCGTTCGGCTTCGCGCGCCGATCACCTTCATTGATCATACGGCCAACCTGTTCTTCGTTCAAGACTCCACGGATGGGGTCTACATCGACGCTGAACTTCCGGAGTCGGACCTGACGTATCTGGAGCAGGGCGATTTCGTCGACATCGTTGGCCGAACGGAGCCCGGATTCTTTGCGCCCATCGTGGCGGCTACGCGCGTCCAACGCATCGGGACGGATGCTGACGTGATGACGATGGCGGTAGACCCCGTGGTGTCTGACCTCCGCAAGGGGGTGTACGACGCGAGTCTCATCCGGATGAAAGGCGAAGTACGATCTGGGCAGTTTAGCCCGGCCGGCGATGTCACCACGATGTCGATCATCGTGGAAGGTCAACGCATGACGCTGATTTTTCCATACGACATCGGGGAGTCGAACCCGTACGAGTTCGTGGGCTGCACCATTGAGGCCGTAGGGGTTGTGGGGGCCACGTTCAACGCGCGCCGGCAGATCGTTGGGGTGAACGTCATGGTGCAGAATTACGCCGGCGTACGTGAACTCAAACACGCGCGGCAGAACCCGTTCAGTGTCGAGGCCGT
>JBCDHV010000445.1:0-3722 GCA_038749615.1 Bacteroidota bacterium | reverse complement strand
CGTGGTGGGCGGTGCCCTAATCGGTGGGAAATTGGCTGGCGTAACGGGGATTGAGCTGTTCCCTGGGAGGTTTACTTCGTTCGGATACAACCCGAATGACCTCGCGCTGACCATGGCCATCGGGATACCGTTTGCGTGGCGTTTGTTTCTCACGCGTGACGGGGCCATCGGGTGGCTGGGGTTCATCTTTTTCCCCATCGCTGTACTGAGTGCTCTGCTTGCTGCTTCGCGTGGGGGCATGCTCTCTATCGTCGTGGCCTCGCTCGTCATTCCCGTCACGTTTTTTCGGCTAGGGGGTGTCAAGCGCAGCTCGCTGATTGCCATGACCGTCCTGGCCGTCGGAGCCGCGATTTACATCGTCCCGGAGGAGTCGTTCGAGCGCTTGATGACGATCGATGACGTCGGGCAGACGCAGATTTCCGTTGAGGGATTGCGCAACCTGAGCGGGTCGGACAATATTCGGCTCTCCGTTTGGGAAGCCGGCATCACCACCTTCTGGGAGAACCCGTATTTCGGCATTGGCGCTGGGGCCTATGCCGACGTGGTCGCTCCGATATCAGGAGACAGCTACGTCGCGCACAACATTTTCGTGTCGGTGTTGGTCGAGTTGGGCGGGATCGGCCTCCTCTTATTCTTGGGGATGATCGTCTATTTGGCCTTTGCCACCCGGTTCATGGACCGGAACGAGCGGACGATTTGGCTGGTCTTGCTGCTTACGTATGCCGTCGGGGGCTTCTTCCTTTCGTGGGAGCACACCAAGCAGACGTGGCTCCTCGTGGGGCTTCTGGCTGCGCGGGCCGCCTACTTCAAGCCGGTCGTGACTGAGCGAGGAAAGGCCACTCAATTGCCTGCCGAGGTGGCCGAATTGGTCCGCCGGCAGAAGCAGCTGGAACTCACCCGCCAGGAAGAGCATGCCGGGGACGGCTACGCCAACCCGGGTGCCGAGCCGACCGTGGTCCCGCACGTCGTTTCGCCGGTGGAAGAGCTAGGCAACCCGGCCATCTATGACCGCCGCCGCCGCCTGGTTGTCGAGATTCTCTCAGACAGCACCCTCACGCTCGGGAAAGACCCGTCGGTTTCGGACTTCTACGAGGCCCTCGCCGAGCGAGACGAAACGTGGGTGCGCGGCAAGTCTGCCCGAGACTATTTCCGGCGGAAGCTCAAGCTCGAGTATCCAAAGACGCTTTCGGGGTGGTCAGACATTGCCACCCAATGGGCGCAAGAATTACCACCTGAAGAAGAATAATCCTGGCGGAGAGGGAGTAGGCGGATGGGTCAACGAGAAACAGCGACGCGGTCCACGGATTACCACCACATCTCCGCTTAGCCGTTCACCCACCTGTTTATCACACGCTGCCTCATGGTCTATCGAATTGGTGTTCTGTTACTTGCCGTGCTCTTCGTTGCCGGCTGTTCAGACGAGACAGAGAATGACGACACGTTCGTCGCTGGCGAAATTCTGTTGACCCAAGACTTGCAGACGCTGACGGCTGCGGAAGCCGGCGGGTTGGGTGCAGCGTTGGGCATCGAAGCGGCGTTCGGGGTGGAGGTTCTTCGGATCGAATATGCAACGACGGACGCCAACGGTGAGCCCACGATGGCCTCGGGTGCGTTGGCGATCCCGGTTGGAGCCGGCCCGGTGCCCATCCTTAGCTATCAGCACGGCACCATCGTGCGGAAAAGCGACGCACCGTCGGTTTCTGCCGATGGGGAACGTGCGCTGGGCAACCTGATGGCATCCGTCGGCTACATCGTGGCGATGCCGGACTACCTGGGGCTAGGCACGGGACCAGGGCTGCACCCCTACGTCCATTCGGCCACCCAAGCGTCCGCCACTATCGACATGCTGCGGGCCGTCCGGACGTATCTCGGTCAGGAATCCATCGAGACGGACGGGCGCATTCTCCTGACGGGCATCTCTCAGGGGGCACACGCCACGCTGGCGGCCCAGCAGGTGATGGAATCCCAGCTGTCGAGCGAGTTCGAGGTTGCTGCCGTTGCCGCGCTCTCAGGCCCATACGATATCTCCGGGGCGATGTATGACATCATGGTCTCTGAGGAGCCGTACGACAATGCCTACTACCTCCCCTACGTCACGTTGGCCTACGATGAGGTGTACGACCTCTTTGAAAGCCCCTCGGAGTACTTCGCGGAACCATACGCTCAGACGATCCCACCGCTTTTCGACGGACAGAACGGAGCCGGCACGATCAACGATGCCATGCCTCGCGTACCGAGCGAAGCCTTGCAGCCTGATCTGCTCGCCGCTGTCACCAGTGACGAGAACCACCCCTACCGAAACGTCCTGCGTGAGAATGACTTGTATGACGGCTGGACGCCCCAAGCTCCGATGCGCCTCTACCACTGTGCTGGGGACGACGTCGTACCCATCTCAAACACGGCTCTGGCCGCTGAGCGTCTCGCTGCCCGAGGGGCCGATGTGACGTTCATCGATCCCATCCCTACCGCCGGGCATGATTTCCTGTGTTTCTCGCTCGCCTACCGAGACGCGCTGCCCTGGATTGCCGGCTTGTAGGAGCAGGCTGGGCCTGTTCGGGCTGGGCGTTGAGAACTGGATGAGCGGTTGTCGCTCTCAGGCAGTCCGGTTACTGCACGCCCACCACTTGCACGTCGAACACGATGGTCGTGTTGGGTGGAATGACCCCGTTGCCTGAACCGTTGGCTCCGTAAGCGAGGTGGGGCGGAATCGTCAGCGTGCGCCGGCCTCCGGCTCGCATGCCGGTGAAGCCCTTGTTCCAGCCTGGGATGATGGTGCTGTTACGCTGGTAGAGAAACTGGATAGGAGCCGCCCCGACGGTAGAGTCGAACTCGCGCCCGTCCAGGAATCGCCCGACGTACGAGACGCTCAGGAGCGCGCCAGAGAAGACTTCGTCCCCTGTGCCGATCTCGGTGTCTTCGAGTAAGAAATCGCGCCGTACATCGATCACTTCAACGTCCACGCGAAGCGGCGTGTTGGCAGGGATTCGGCCGTCGGGCGAACTGAACGCTCCGTAGGCTAAGTCCGCCGGCATGATGATTTCGCGCCGGCCTCCAGGCCTCATGCCCATGAGCCCGCGCTCGATACCTTCGATGGTGCACCCGAACCCGAGGGTGAGCGGAATGGGGTCCCCACCACTCGTGCTGCCGTAGTTCGTGCCGTCGAGGCCTTCGATGCTGATTTCGATCACGGCGGTCAGGCTGTCGGCCAGCGCCATGCCTTCGCCCACCGTGATTTCGTTGATGGAAAACTCTGGCTGCTCGATGGTCGGGTCATCCTCGGAGGAATCACAGCCTGCAAGCAGGAGGGCTAGAGCCGGAAGAGCGAGGAGAGAGAATACGCGTAGGGACCGCATGGGAATGGGGGACGGCAGGTGGTGGAAATAAAGAACGCCTAACGCGGCGACGGGTGGAAGTCGTTCCTGAAAACGCCGGTACCTGATGACAACTCGTTGTTTCTTCGCTCGGGTAGCGCCGGCGTTTGGCAAAGCCGAGCCGGAAGGAGCGGACGTAACAAACGGGCAACAAGGCAGCAGTGAGTGGGTTGCAGGGCCGAGCGCAGACCGGAGTCGCAAATCCTGCAGGGCGTCTTATCTTCCGGCCCCTTGGGCTCGTTGCTTCCACATCTTCTATCCCACCTCCACCGTTACCAACCGCCATGTACGCAAAGCTCGCCGGCTGGGGCAAATATGTCCCGGAGACCACCATCACCAACCATCAACTTG
>JBCDHV010000444.1:0-3724 GCA_038749615.1 Bacteroidota bacterium | reverse complement strand
CGAACAGGATAAAGACTGGCATCGTGGAGGGGGCTAGCGGAAGCAACGGGTAGGCAAAGGCCGCGATTCCGCTGAGCATCATGACGTGTCCGTACGTAAACAGCGTGTAGACCGAGATTTCCGCTAGATTGAGCCCGCTCTTTCGAAACAGAAGTCTGAGCATGAGCGCGAATGGAACAGCCATCGCCAACATCATCTGCGTCGAGTACTTCGTAAGCCCGAGCGTCATGTCGATGTAGGCAGCCTTTTGAGCGCCCTCCAGGCCCATCGCGCTTTCCCGGCCTTCCATGCTGGCCCGCATGAACCCCTCGAAGATGTCGGAGACGAGCGCGAAGCTCAGGAGCGTCACGGCAGAGCCGGCTACCAAGTACGTGAAAGGGTTCACGTACCGCCGTCGCTTGCCGGCGATGTAGCCGAGAATGACATCGCCCGGCCGGCGTGTCATGTCACGTAGCGTGCGAAACACACCGCGCTCAAGCTTGAAGAACTGCGCGATGAAGTTGTCCCAGAGGACCTTAAACGAGAGCCGGCCTTCGAGCGCGCGTTGGCCACAGGCTGAGCAGAACGTGCCGGTCAGATCTGCATCGCAGTTCCTGCACGTTCGGACGAGAGTCAATGTATCCATCTCCCCGGTCGGTTGGTGGTGAGCGCCAGGGCGGTCGGGAAGGACGAGGTGGCTTCCGCCGGTGAGAGTCGAAACCTATACGACGGATGTGCGCGATGTGTTCATGGGTTGTGTTCCGAGGACCGCAGGCTGCACACAACTGCACATCAAGCCACGCCAACAGCCTCCCGGCGGGCCAAGCGTTCCCAGGTACGCTCGGAGAACTCGTAAAACGGCTGCTTGTGGTGAATCCAGCCGAAGTGGAGCGCGAACGGGGTGACGTACAGGTAGTCGCCCTTGCCTGGAAACTTGGAGACCAGGCCCATCAGAAACTTCCGGATGCCTTCGATAGGAAAGCCACGGAAGCTGTAGACGAACCGGTCACAGGGGTAGTAGCACGAGACATGCTCGAAGTCGGGATCGAACGACGTCATCGGCTCGATGAAATCGAGCTGGGGGCTGTTGTGCGCCTGGAGCCACGGCGTAACCGGGATGTCCATCTCGCTCATCGCCATCGCGAGAGACCACTCGCACGACTCCAAGCTGCGGCCGTATTCGTCGAGCCGGCTGCGGAAGTGTGTCAGGTGGCGGTGATCGAGGAACCAGGCAGCACGCTCACAGACGCGGCGGGTCAGCTCCCGGTCCTGGGCGAACATGAGCCCAGATTGGACACGCGGCAGGTGCGTCAGTCCAAAACGTTTGAGGGTGCGGCCGCGCCGGTTCAGGATGATGTCAAAAATGACCTGAACACTCTTCGGCCCGCCAAACCAGAAATCCGCGCGCTCGTTGCCCGTGATCGTGAAGCCGTGCGCGGCGAACTGTTGCCAGAGCGGCTCGGGATCCCGGCACCACACGATGTCAGAGTCCGCATACAGGTTGCGGTCGAACGGCATGAACCGGTGCAGGTGGTGCTTGAAGCCCGTCAGCGACTGGTTCGCATCGGGAAGTACTTCAACGACCTCGAACAACGCATCGATACCGTACCGCTCCAACTCGGCCTGATGCTTCTTCGAGCAGTAGATCGCGATGGGACGGTAGGGGTCGTGCCGGCGAATGGTTAGCGCCGAGGCCACCGCGTGGTGGAGGTAGCGTACAGCCCCATACGAGTTGAGTACGTAGCCCTCGACAAGCCTGCTCATGCGGTACGAATCGGATTCTCCGTGTGGAGGTAGCTGGAGCCACCAGCGCTCCGGCGTTTCGATGCCCGGGTGGGCCTCCTGAAGCGAAAACGCCGGCCTTGGGATGCAGTGGCCAAGTTGGGAATAGTCCCGCCCTTAACGCACCGTGAAGCCGAAAAGATACCGCCCTATCGGGGCTCCACCTATTTCTGCGTCATTTTTTCAAGCCGGCGGTTCAGGCTCTTCATCAACGTCTCGAATCCACGCTTCCGAATTACGTTCCGAAAAGACCGCGCGTAGCCCTCGACGGTGCTCACGTTATCGAGCGAGATATCGGTCACTTTCCAGTCGCCGTTGATCTTGGCCAGCTGATAAGCGACAGTGGTTGTCACGTTCTTGACGCTAGCCGTAGTACGGGCTGTGGCCTTCGTTCCGCTTACCTCTACGTCGCCATAGGACACTTTGGCGCGGTAGGGCTCCAAGTCAGCAAGCGACTGCTCGCGGACGATCTGAGCGAAGACCTCCACGAATTCGGTACGCTGCGTAGGCGTCAGATCTGCCCAATGTGGGCCAAGCACGGCTTCGCTCATGGCGTTGAAGCTGATGGCCCCGTTGACGAGTTGCTTGACCTCGTCTTTTTGCGCGGCGCTCAGGCTACCGCTGGTGCCGAGAGCTTTTTTGATCTGGGCGTCGCGCGTTTGAAGCATCGTTTTGATTTGCGCAGACTCAGATTGGCCGAGAGCCGGCAGGGCGATTGCACAAGCCAGGACGAGGGAAAGCAGATGGTTGAACATGGGAGCTTTGAAGTGAAACGCGGGGCGAAAATGGAATCCGTTTACAGACTATTGGTCAACAACCATGCCACCCAAAGTGCCCGCGCTCAGTATGCCCGTGCGTGCAAGTAATCTTAACACAGCCACGTTGTAGCGCTGGACGGCATTGTAATAGCGTGCCTGAAGTTCGAGGTTGGACTGGACGGCCCGTACGAGGTTTTCGGTGTCGCCGAGTTCCAGGTCGAAGTTGATCTGCTCGGTTCGGAGCCACTCTTTGCTGATTTGCAGTGCCTCGGTCTGTGCGTCCAAGGCTGCCCGGCGGATGACGACCGTCCGGTAGGCCTCTTCGACCTCGAAGCGGATCAACAAGTCGGCGGCGTCCTGCTGGAAGCGGACTTCTTCCCGCTCGGCCTCTGCTTGGCGAACGCGCGACTTGGTCTGGGCAAAATTGAGATCATACCGGAAGCCAACGCCGGCACGGACACTCTGGCCGTTGAAGTCCTCGCTGATGTACGGATTAGGCTGCCGGGGCCGGCCCTGCGCGAACCGAATCTGAGCCGTTGCGCCGAGAAAGAGCTTCGGGTAGTACGCGGATCTCGCCACGTCGACCAGCGCCTCCCGAGCGGCTAAGCCGGCTGCGGCCTGCGCCACCTCCGGCCGCTGTGCCAGCCCGAGGGCTATGTAGGTGTCCAGTGAATCGAGCGTAAGCATCAGCGGCTCCAACTCCGTGTCAGTAGGCTCGACAGGGATACCATCCGGTAGCCGGAGCTGGCGCAGCACGGCGGTCCGGGCAAGCGCGCGCTGCTGGGTGACTTCGACGAGTTGCCGGCGAAACTCCTGTTCCAGAATGCGCACCTCGAAGAGATCGGCATCGTCCACGTCTTCCGTGCCTTCCTGGAGCAGCCGGTCGATTTCTTCCTGCGCTTGCACGAGGACCTGCTCGGTTTCCTCTGCGATCCGAAACAGCGCTTCAGCGAGTAGCAAGCCGTAGTAACTCTCGCCGGCCCGCAGCGCCACCGCAATGGCCTTGTTCGACTGCTCTGCTGCTGCCACCCCGATGCCCGACTCTGCCGCGTCGATGCTGCGCCCCAACTCACCCCAGGTAAGCAGTGGCTGCCCGATGCTGATCTCGGCCTGATTGTACGGTCTCAATGCACCGAGCGACCAGTCGTTGCGCACCTCAGGGTCGAGATAGAGCGAGGTCTCTGGCTGCGCCGTTCCGTTCCGTT
>JBCDHV010000443.1:0-3728 GCA_038749615.1 Bacteroidota bacterium | reverse complement strand
GCCACAGAAGGAACAGCGAATGGTGTCGTTTTCGAGGCGGCTCATCAGGGCGAGTGGGACGGAGTTCTAGTGCATCGTGGTGCCGAACAAGATATTGGTTTGCCGGATGATTGCGAATCTCAAATTACGAATTGCGCATGGTGGTTGGGTGATTGGGTGGTTGGGTGGCTAGCTAATTGCCACATCTGCCACTTTGCAACATTTGCCACATCCTGTGGCTGTGTGGCAAGGTGGCTGTGTGGCAGAGAAACCCTGCAACATCTGCCACATGGCAAAGCAGAAGGATTCGCGAACCGAGTCAAACGAATCCAGCGCTTCCAGCCTGCTTCATCTCCTGAGCCCCTCTGCACCTATTGCACCCATGGGCAAGACTCTGCTACACGTCAACCCTGTAACATTGCCACACAGCCACGCGTGCCACACCTGCGCGGGTGCAGAGGTCTTTGGTAAGATTTGCCGATCAAAAGCGTGGTTGTGCCGGCACGCCGTAACTCCGGGTCATGCCCGTGCTCGAAAACCTCTCCCCCCTGTACTCTGCCCGAGCCACGCGAGCCGCCTCACACTCCCGCTCCTCCCCCTGAGCGAAGCGAATCTCCCCCACCCAACCGCAGCGAGCAACGCGAGTGTCCAACCCACCTGCCCAACTACTTGACGCCCACGCTCATCTCTAGCATGCGCTCCATCGGCTTGAGGGCCTTGAGACGGAGGTCTTCATCCATCGTCAGCTCAGGGGCCTCGTGTTCGAGGGCGAGGTAGATTTTTTCGAGCGTGTTGAGCCGCATGTGCGGGCACTGGTTGCACGCGCACCCGTTGTTCGGCGGGGCCGCGATGAACGTCTTGTTCGGGTTGTCCTTCTGCATTTGGTGCAGAATACCCTCCTCCGTCGCCACGATGAACTCCATGTGTTCACTCTCCGTGGCATATTTGCGGATGTTGCTCGTCGAGCCGATGTAATCGGCATGCGTGAGTACGGCCTCCTCGCACTCGGGGTGCGCCAAGACAATAGCATTCGGATGGCGAACCTTCAGGCGGACGAGTTCCTGCTCGCTGAACACCTCATGGACGATACACGAGCCGTTCCACAGGACCATGTCCCGCCCCGTCACCTTCGAGAGGTAGCGCCCGAGATTGCGGTCTGGCGCAAAGATGATCGGCTGGTCTTTCGGGATCTGCCGGACGATGTGCTCGGCGTTCGAGCTGGTACAAATGATATCACTCAGCGCTTTCAAGCCGGCCGAGCAGTTGACGTAGGACACCACGAGGTGGTCCGGATACTGCGCCTTGAACGTGGCAAACTGATCGGGCGGGCACGAGTCGGAGAGCGAGCAGCCGGCGTTGAGGTCCGGCAGTAGCACTTTCTTCGTGGGGTTTAGGATTTTCGCCGTCTCGGCCATGAAATGGACGCCGGCGAAGAGGATGATATCCGCATCCGTCGATGCCGCCTGCCGGGACAGGCCAAGGGAATCACCAATGTAGTCGGCGATATCCTGGATATCGGGTTCCTGGTAGTAGTGGGCCAGCAAGACCGCATTTTTCTCCCGTTTCAACCGTTCGATTTCGTCGAACAGATCGAGCCGGGGGTCAATGGGCGCGTCTACATAGCCAAGCGGAAGGGAAGACGCCTGCACGGTATCTAACGGAAGCAACATCGAGGCAGGAGTTAGTCGTTGGAGTGGGCCGCTGAATGGTTGGGTGGAGGGGGACCGCGATGGGTAGATCCATGCGCAGTTTTCATGCCCGCCGGCCTACCCATTTAGCGTGCCAGGACACGGTATATCCTTACAACCAGCGTGCCGGGTTTGTTCGCTTCGCTCACGGTGGAGAAGGGGAGACGTGCCAGGGGGATGGGTGGGGGACACTATGAAACGTATCGCTGACCTCGGTAGAGAAGAGACTCGATGCATCGGATAGCTGGACTCTCCTAGCTTGTCCCGCACCTCTCAACCATTCACCCTCTCCCCCTCTCCACGAACCAGCCGGCCGTCTTCCATACGCAGCACGCGGTCTGCCAGAGCGGCAAGGGCCAAGTTGTGGGTGGCGATGACGAAGGTTTGGCCGAGTTCACGGCTCAAGCGGACCACCTCGGTGTGAAGGGCGTCGGCGGTGCGGGTGTCGAGGTTGCCGGTGGGTTCGTCGGCGAGGACGAGGGCTGGGCGGTTCATGAGCGCACGGGCGACCGCCACGCGCTGCTGCTCGCCGCCGGAGAGTTGGGCCGGCCGGTGATCGGTGCGTTGCCCCAGGCCGAGCAATTCCAGCAACTCAACAGCACGCGGCCGGGCCTCCTTCAGCGATGCGCCTTGGATGAGCGCCGGCATCGCGACGTTTTCGACGGCATCGAATTCCGGCAACAGGTGGTGGAACTGGAAAACAAAGCCGATGCTCTGGTTGCGAAAATCAGCCAGTTGCTCATCGGACAAGCTGAAGAGGTCTTTGCCGTCGAAGGTGACCGTGCCGCTCGTGGGCCGGTCGAGTGCGCCGAGGAGGTGCAGGAGCGTGCTCTTCCCGGTTCCGCTCTCGCCCACCACGGCTACCACCTCACCCTTACCGATCTCCAGATCCACGCCGTTGAGCACGTCGAGATATCCGCCGGCGATGGGGTACTGTTTCGTAAGTCCGGTGGCGTGGAGCAAGACGGTTGGGTGGTTGGGTGGTTGGGTGGTTGGGTGGTTGGGTGGTTGGGTGGTTGGGTGGTTGACAGTCAGATACTTGTCACACCTGCTACTTTGCAACACGTGCCACACGGTGTGGCAATGTGGCAAGGTGGCTCTGTGGCACATCAACCCTGCCACATTGCCACCGTGCAACACGTGCCACATCCGCCCGAGCGCAGCCCCCCCCCCCCGCCAACCCGCGGCGAGCACCGCGAGCGTCCAGCCCAACAACCCACCTATTCTCCTCGCGAAATCTCGTACTTGTTCAGCTTGTTGTACAGGTGGGAGCGTTGGATGCCGATGGCTTCGGCGGTGCGGCTGACGTTCCAGTCGTACTCTTCGAGCTTGCGTTCGATGAAGAGTTTCTCGGCCATGTCGCGGAAATCGGTGAACTGCTCGCTCTCATCCATCATCTTGAGGAGCGGGTCCACGCTCGCCGGCACGGTGACGGCTCCGCCGGGGGTGGCGTAGAGGTCGACGTCGGCGGCGGTGATTTCGTTGGTGCGGCTCAGGATGAGCAGGCGCTCGACCACGTTGTGGAGCTCGCGTACGTTGCCACGCCACGTGGAGGCCTTTAGGCGCTCTAGCGCTTCAGGCGAGAAGCCTTTCTGCGGAAGCCCATTGCGGCGGGCGAGCCGGCTGATGAAGTACTCGGCGAGTTCCGGCACATCGGCGCGGCGCTCGCGGAGGGGCGGTACGTGGATCAGGATGACACTCAACCGGTGGTAGAGGTCGTCCCGGAACTCGTGGCGTTCCATCGCCTGGACGAGGTTCTTGTTCGTCGCCGCGATGATGCGCACGTCGACGGGAATCGCTCGGTCGCCGCCGACGCGGTAGATGCGGTTTTCCTGGAGAGCGCGGAGGACTTTGGCCTGGGCCGGGAGCGCCATATCGCCGATCTCGTCGAGAAACAACGTGCCGCCGTTGGCCAGCTCAAACTTGCCGATGCGCTGCTTCGTCGCGCCGGTGAACGAGCCTTTCTCGTGCCCGAACAATTCCGACTCGATCAGCTCGCTCGGGATGGCCGCGCAGTTGACTTCTACCACGGGGCCGGCAGAGCGGGCCGACTGGTAGTGC
>JBCDHV010000442.1:0-3733 GCA_038749615.1 Bacteroidota bacterium | reverse complement strand
GCCTGGGCCTCGTCCATGGCCCGGTGAATCTCAGCCGAGGTTGCTTCCGGAAATCCTGGGTCGAGGGCAAGGCCCGTGTGCGGATCGACGGCGCGGAGAGAGGGAGCCGAATCAGCCGACCGAGTGCCGGCGATGAGGTGATGTCCGGTGGGGAGCATGAGTCACGTTCGGTGTAGGGTATATGCCATGTTCGGGACATGGCATGTGCTGAACATAGAGCAGCGAGGTCTGGGAGAAAAAAGTTGGCACGGGTTGGCGGGTTTTTACGCATGTCCTAATTGAACCCTAACCCGATATAGCCATGCAATCCCCTCATCAACCTCTTGTACCTGGTCAATTCTACCACGTTTACAACCAGGGAAATAACCGTGAGAACCTGTTCACCTCCATCGAACATTTCCACCGATTCCTAGACACGTTTAAGCTTTACCTGGGTCACTATGTGGACACGTTCGCGTTCTGCCTGATGGGCAATCATTTTCACATTCTGATCCGAATCAGAGACGCAGAATCGATCCACCAGGCTGCCCACATCGACGGCATGATCGCCCACGACACGACTGCTCTTCCGGCACCCGAGGCCCTTGTCTCTGAACGGTTTAGGCGATTCTATATCAGCTACGCGAAGTACTTCAACCTCAAGCAGTGCCGTAAGGGGAGTTTGTTTCTGAAAAACTTCCGGCGTGAACTTGTCGGCACCGAGCCTTACCTCCTTTACCTAGTGTACTACATCCTGAGCAACCCTAAAAAGCACGGGTTTGTAGACGACTTCAGAACCTATCAGTTCAGCAGTTTGACAGATACATTTGGCTCTGCTCCAACGTGGATTGCAAGAGATGAGTTATTGGACTGGTTTGGCGGAGTTGACGGACTCAAGACGTTTCTGCATTCCTGCGAGACTACCCGAGCCGGCCGCCTGTTTTCTCCTCCCGACGAGGACGAGATCGTCTCCTGAGCCTCATTTCGGTGTTGCTAACATGCCATGTCCCGGACATAGCATGTTAGCAACATCAAACCGCCGGCCGGCTCGCCAAGGCGCGCTCCACAACGGCCACCACGCGTTCGCGCTCAGCGCCCGACAGCGGCAACCGGGGTGGCCGGACGCGCTCGTTCCCGACGCCGGCTAGTGCCTCGGCCAGTTTGATGTTTTGCACGAGTTTGGCCGACACATCCAGGTGCAGCAACGGCATGAACCACCGATAGATCTCGACGGCCTCCTTGTACTGACCGGCCTTGGCCAACTCGTAAATCGCTACGGTCTCTTTCGGGAAGGCACACACTAGGCCGGCCAACCACCCGTCTGCACCCAGCATCAGGGCTTCTAGAGCGATGTTGTCGACGCCGCAGAAGATCGTGTAGCGGGACCCAACCAAGTTGATGATGTCGGTGATGCGCCGCACGTCGTCGGAGGACTCTTTGATGGCGACGATCGTGGGCTCGTCGGCTAATTCCGCGAAGACCTCTGGGGTCACGTCGACGTTGTAGGCGACGGGGTTGTTGTAGATCATCAACGGCAGATCCGTTGCGCTGGCTATCGTACGGAGGTACTGGACGGTCTCGCGCGCATCGGACGTGTAGAGCAACGGGGGCAACACCATCAGGCCGTCAGCGCCGGCGGTGGCCATGCGTTCGGCGAGGCGGCACGCGGTGCCGGTGGCCCGCTCGGCGAGCGTCCCGAGCACGGGCACGCGGCCGGCACTGGCTTCGAGCGCCGTGTCTAGGACTTCGAGCTTTTCGTCGTGGCTCAAGGTGCTGCTCTCGCCGAGGGAGCCGCAAACCACCAAACCGTGCACGCCACTCTCGATTTGCCAGCGGTAGTGCCGGAGCATTTCGGCGCGGTCTAGCCGGCCTTCTTCTGTGAACTTGGTGGTGACGGCGGGGAAGACCCCCTGCCATTGAGCGTCTGAAGATGAGCGTTCGATGGGTCTTGACCGTGAGGTTGAGGATGGAGAGGTGGTGGGCGTGTCCAAAACAAGATAGACCGTCAGTACAAGAGTTCGATCAAGACCTCGCCGACTTGCCCAAGGCTCTCGGGGCTGCACTTGTCTGGGGTGTCTTCGGTCGTGTGCCAGTAGGGTACGAACGGGGTGTGGATCAGGTCGACGACGGGGATGCCCTTGCGGAGAAATGGGAGATGGTCGTCTACGATTGCTTGGCCGAGTTCGTCCTTGAACACGTCGGCACCGACGGCTTCGGCGGCCTCGAACACTCGGTCGAGCACGGCCTTGGCGTAGCGCTCAGAGTTGGCCTCGCGGGGGATGCGCAGGTTCGCATCGCCTACCATATCGAGAAGGATGCCGTAGCTAGGGCGATAGTTCGGCGTGTCCCGGACGAAAATCTCGCTGCCGAGTGCATACGGAATCGAAGCCATGGCCGAGTCTCCAGGCAAGTTGCCCTGATCTTCGAGGTCGAAGAACACGATGTCGATGCCGGCTTCAGGCGGCTGGTCGGCAAACAGCCGGGCCATCTCCAACAGCACGGCCACGCCCGAAGCGCCGTCGTTTGCGCCAGGGACGGGTAACGTCCGCTTGGTCGAGTCCGGGTCTTGGTCGGCCACCTGCCGGCTGTCCCAGTGTGCCGCGAGCATGATGCGCTCGCTCGTGTTACTCAGATTGAAGGAGGCGATCACGTTCACGCCCTCGAAAACAATCGAGCTATCGAGCGGACTCGTCCACGTCACGGGCTGCTCAATCACGCGCTCGGCCAGCGGCTCTAGGGTCTCCACGAAAAACGACAATGCCTCGGCATGTGGCTCCGACCCCGGCACCCGCGCCCCAAACTCCACCTGACGTTCGAGATCGGCAAAAGCGCGGGCTTCATTGAACTCCGGCGGGGTGGTGCAGGAAGAGACGAGCGCGCAGACCAGGAGGGCGGCGACAGTTTTCAGTGTTTGGTGTTTAGTGTTTTGACGATGACGAGGCGTTGAAAGCATCCTTGTTGGGTTTGCGAATGGCTAACCAATGAGGCATGGCGCTTGTCACACCACGAGATCTAAACACTAAATACTGAACACCAAACACTACCCAAACACAATCCCTGCCGGGTCCGCGTCGGCCTTCGCGTCTGGCGGGACCGAGTCGCCGAGGAAATAGGTGCGCTCGTCCGCGGTGAACGGAAGACTCGGTTTGGCGAGGAGGTCCCGGAGGCGGTTGGCGTCGGGGACTTTCCGGAGCCAGCGATGCACGGCGTCGCGCGTGGCCGGCGAGAGGTCACGGCTGCGGTCGCCGGTGAAGCGGCTCAGGCGAACGAGCGCGTAACCGGCGTCGTTGGTTTTGGGTGGGTATGAGCTTAGGAACACCTGCACCCATGTTTCAGCCTCGGCGGCCGGCACGATGGTATCCATCGGCCCGTACAGCGGAATCCGCGCGCCGACATGCCCGAGCGCCCACAACTCGGTCTCTTTCGGCCGGCCTTTCTTGATCCGCCCGATCAACTCGCGCCCGACGGCCAGCTTCACGTCGACCGGCAGCCGCTCGAACCGGGCCAGCGCACGCAAGCCGGCTAGCTTTTCGCGCTCGTTCATGCGCCGGTTGTAGACCTTGTGCTGCTTCTTCGTCGTCACTTTCTGCTGGAGAAACGGCCGCGCCTCGTAGTAGGCCTGCGCCTGTTTCGCCGCCGGCAATCCGCCCGCGATGCGCTGCCAGAGGCTCCACCACGCGATGCGGTTGTCCGCCGTCGGGAAATTCAGGCCTTGCAGATGCACTTTCCACGCTTCGCCGGTGCGCCACTCGTC
>JBCDHV010000441.1:0-3737 GCA_038749615.1 Bacteroidota bacterium | reverse complement strand
GGCGGCTTCGGCATTCGACGCCGCCTCGGTGAAGGCGTAGGTGCCGACGCGGTTCATGCTGCCCACGATGAGGTTCTTCAGCAGAGCCGGCCGGCTGAGCACGAACGAGGCCAACGGCGAGCCGTGATGGGGCGTCGCAACGGTGGTGAGTGTTGCGACATTCTGGTGAGCGCCCAGCACCGAGATGAGGTACCGCGCATCGAGCCCGCCCATCGAAAAGCCGATCAAGTGCGCATGGTCCGATGCAGAGTTTGCTACGATCTCATCGAGATGAGTCTTCCACATGCCGGCACGCTCAGCAATCGTGGCGTACGGCACGACGTAGGGCGCATGGGCATTGATGCCCCGCCCACGCAGATGCTCCACGATACCGACCGCCGCACTGTTCTTGAGCAGATGCGTGGTGGTACCGAAGCCGTGCATGAGAATCACAGGCACGCCATCAGGGCGAGGGGCAGAGCGGTCTAGCATGTGAGGCAGCGATTAGAAATTCAGAATTGTTACCAAATCGTTAACAACACCAGTTGTTCCTCTAGCGTACCACGCCGACCGTCAGTTTGGGCAGCCCAACCACTTCCGCGACGAGCGTGTCGCCAGCTTCCACTTTCGCGACGCCGGCGGGGGTGCCGGTGAAGATCAGGTCGCCAGGCTCCAGCGTGAAGACGCGGGACAGATAGCTGATGCACGTGGCGAGGGGAAAGAGCATCAACGAGGTCCGGCCCTGCTGCCGGCGCTCGCCATTGACCTCGAGCGACACCTCGGCGTCGTGCGGATCAGCCAGGGCAGACGCCGGCGCGATGGGGCCAAGCGCGGTAAACGTATCGAACCCCTTGGCGATGGCCCAGGGCAACCCTTTTGCTTTTGCTTTTGCCTGGAGATCGCGGGCCGTCATGTCGAGCCCAACCGCGTACCCGCCGACGTGCTGCATGGCATCGGCCTCGCTGATGTTGCGCCCGCCGGCTCCGACGACGAGCACGAGTTCGACTTCGTGATGCACATCGTCGGATTGAGGGGGCAGCACGATGTCGTCCCCGTCGCCGATGAGCGAAGAGGGCGGCTTTATGAACACCACCGGCTCATCCGGCCGTTCGTTGGCCAGTTCTTCGATATGCGCCGCATAATTCCGGCCGATGCAGAGGATTTTCATGTTTGTCTTCGCTGTCGCTCAGGTAGAAGGATGAAGGATACAGGGTGAAGGGCTTGTTTGAGTCGTTTAAGCGGGTTGGGGAGAAGGATGAAGGGTTTGTTCGAGCCGTTCAAGCGGGGTGGGGCGAGGCATTGACAGTGAACTGTGGACGAGTACAGCCAAGCACCACTTGATCCGTTGGCTGGAATCTATCAGACAGCCCCTTTCATCCTTCGTCCTGTATCCTTCATCCTATCCGGAACCAACGCGCAACGCTGTGCCCTTTACCTTGAATTCGCTGAACTTGCCGGCGGGTGTGTCGTACTTTGCGGTTCTGTACTAAAACCGCGACAACCTCCGCGTCGAATGGTAGGCACGGCGTCAACGTACGACGCTGAATGTTTACTGGGCGGCGCTGATAACCTGAAAGAGGGGTCTATAAATGTACGCGATTGTCGAAATTGCCGGCAAACAGTTCCGCGTTGCCGAGTCCGACACGCTCTACGTCCCGCGCCTCAAGGCTGAAGCCGGCGACACGGTCACCTTTGACCGCGTCCTGCTCACCGCCAGTGGCGATGACGTGACCGTCGGCGCCCCGACTGTAGAGGGCGCATCCGTCGAGGCCAAAGTGCTCGACCACGTGAAGGCAGACAAAGTGATCGTCTTCCGCAAGAAGCGGCGCAAAGGATTCCGCGTCAAGCGCGGCCACCGGCAGCCGTACACCCAAATTAGCATCAGCAGCTTGAGTGTCTGAGCGCTCTGCTCGACGCTCGCAACCGGAGAATCGTCATGGCTCATAAGAAAGGCGTAGGCTCGTCTAAGAACGGTCGCGACTCGAACCCGAAGATGCTCGGTGTCAAGGCATACGCCGGCGAGTCGGTCCATGCCGGCACCATCATCGTCCGTCAGCGCGGGACCAAGTTCCACCCTGGCCAAAACGTTGGCCGTGGCGGCGACGACACGCTCTTCGCCACCGCACACGGCAAGGTCCGCTTCTCGCGTGGCCGCAACAACCGCAAATTCGTCCACGTGGACGTCTGAGTTGGGCCGTCCGTTGGACGACCCACAAACGCCGGTCTCGTGAGAGGCCGGCGTTTTTTTGTGGATGCGCGGAGGTGTGGCTGGGTGGCAGATGTTGCAGAGTGGCAGATGTGGCGAGTCTGAGTTTCCACATCTGCCACATGGCTACATCTGCTACCCTGCTACACCAACCGCCCACCCACAGCGAGCGACGCGAGCGTCCAACCCAACCACCCACCAAATTCACTCTCAGTGAATTTGGCGGACCACCGCGAACCGTATGTTACGTGCCCACTAAAAAGAACGGCGTGGCTTGTATCAGCGCTTTATGATCAGCGCCCACAGCTCAGCTGTGTGACCACGTATTTCCCCCCTTTTACCTAGCCGCAGACTACGGATTGCTATGGGCGTAATGACCAAGATGCGGGAGAACACGGCGGCGGTCCTCTGGATCCTCGTGTTCGCCTTCGGCATCCTCTTCATGTTGCAAGACTCGCAAGTGTTCGACACCGTCGGGCTCAGCAATGCCAACAACATTGCTGAAGTCGATGGCGACTTGATTACGTACGAGGAGTACAACCGGGCCGTCAACCGCCGGCTCGACCTCTACCGAGACCAAACGGGCGAAAGCGCCTCGACCGAAGTCGTGGATCTCTTCCGTCAGCAGGTCTTCGACGAACTCGTTGAGAACCGCTTGCGCGAGCGCGAAATGGACCGGCTCGGCATCACCGTCTCCGACAGCGAGGTGATCGAGATGGTGCTGGGCGACAATCCAGATCCATTCATCCGCCAGCAGTTCGGCGACGGCCAGGGTGGTGTCAACCGGGAGTTGCTTCAAAGCGTGATCGACAACCCGGAAGCGCGCGACTCGTGGATCGAGGTCGAAGATTACCTGCGCTCCAAGCGCCGAGGTGAGAAGCTCGACAAGCTGATCGAAGCGACAGTCCGCGTCTCTGACGAAGAGGTCAAGGCCGAATACATCCGGCGCAACAAGAAGGCCGACGCCCGCTACGTTGCCCTGCGCTATGCGGACATCCCCGACGACGAGGTGACGCTCTCGGACCGGGATCTCCAGCGCTTCTACGACGACAACCGGGAAGACTTCGCCCGTGACCGCAGCTACGACGTGCAATACGTCAGCTTCTCGAAGCTGCCGAGCGCCTCAGACACGACGGCCATCCAGACAGAGCTCGAAGGTCTACGCCCAGCGTTCGAGACGGCCGCAGATGACTCGGCCTTCGTTCAGAACAACCTGAGCGAGCGTCCCTACGCCGGCACCTTCTTCACCGCGCAAGAACTCGACGGCAAGGTCGCCCAGGCGGTCTTCGCCGACCCGACGCCTGGCCGCGTCGTAGGCCCGGTCATGGCAAACGGAGAGATCCAACTCGTCAAGATCCAGGAAGTCCAGCCGGCGGAGAATACCGCCGTCAAGGCCCGGCACATCCTGATTTCCTCGCAGGAGACCGATACGGCTGAGGAAACCGAAGCCGCCCGCCAGAAGGCACTCGATATCATGGGCCAAATCCGGGGCGGTGCCGACTTTGCCGAACTGGCTCGCGAAATGTCGGATGATCCGGGCTCAGGCCGGGCC
>JBCDHV010000440.1:0-3768 GCA_038749615.1 Bacteroidota bacterium | reverse complement strand
CCCTGCTAGACGGGCACTCGCTCTTGCAGGCGACGTGGGCGCGTTCGCTGCGGTTGGCGCCGGCGGAGCGCATCCTGATCGTGGGTAGTGCGGCCCATGAGGCGCTGTACCATGAGCAGTTACCCGACCTGCCGGCGGATAACCTCCTGCTCGAACCCGAAGGAAAGAACACCGCGCCATGCATCGCGTGGTCTGTCCAAGAGGTCTTGAAACGGGAAGCTGAGGGCGTCATCGTCACGTTGTCTGCGGACCATGCCATTTTGAACGAAGACGAGTGGTTTGCGACGATGCAGGATGCTGCGGCCTATGCCGATCAGACGTGCCGGCTCGTCAACGTTGGCATTACCCCGCCCGACCGGGCGACGCGGTACGGCTACATGGCCTGCCGGCCTGGCCCGGTGTCGTCTGGCGGGCATGAGGTTTACGAGGTCGAGCAGTTCGTCGAAAAGCCGGCCTCCGATGCGCTCGATCTCTTGATGAGCACTGGCACGGTGCTTCGCAACATGGGCATGTTCGCCTGGCGTGCCGATGTCATGCAGGCTGAACTCGAACGATATCTGCCGGCCGTCGCGTCGTCATTCGGGCAACTGGCGTCCGGCCAGCACGCTCTCGCCGAGACGTACGCGAACTGCCCCTCGATTTCCATCGATCACGGGGTGTCTCAGAAGAGCGAGCGGTTGTCTGTGATCCATAGCGCCGTGCGGCGCATCGACGTGGGAAGTTACACGGCGTTCGCCAGCCTGTGGGGGACCGACGAGGCCGGCAATGCCGTCCAGGGCGCGGCGCGTCTGCTAGATGTGTCAGAGAGTGTGATCTACGCTGAGACTGGCACCGATGTCCGCGTGATCGGCCTGGACAACGTCGTGGTGGCGGTGGACGCCGGCCGCGTTCTAGTCTGCCCGCTCGGCCGAGCGCAGGATTTGAAGTTGTTCGTAGATTCGTAGCCTGTACTCCGAAGGACCACCACAGACGACACGCAACAAACCAACACACCACGCCCATGTACACGAATCTCGACCGGCTGGAGGCTGAAGGCATCTACCTGATGCGCGAAGTAGCGGCTCAGTTCGAACGGCCCGTGTTGCTGTTTTCTGGCGGCAAGGATTCAATCACGCTCGTTCATCTCGCTCGAAAAGCCTTCTTTCCGGGGCCGATTCCCTTCCCGCTGCTCCACATCGACACGGGGCATAATTTCGAGGAGGCGATCACGTTTCGGGACGAGCTGGCTGAGCGGGCAGAGGCCACGCTGCTGGTTCGCTACGTGCAGGACTCGATCAATGCCGGCCGGGCCGTCGAAGAGACCGGGCCAAACCCGAGCCGGAATGTGTTGCAAATCGTGACGCTGCTGGATGCGCTGAACGAACTCAAGGCGGATGCCGCCATCGGGGGGGCGCGGCGCGATGAGGAGAAGGCACGCGCCAAAGAACGGTTCTTCTCGCATCGCGACCGGTTTGGGCAATGGGATCCGAAGAATCAGCGGCCCGAGCTATGGAATCTGTTCAACGGCCGGCACCAGCCCGGTGAACATTTTCGCGTCTTCCCGCTCAGTAATTGGACCGAGCTTGACATCTGGCGCTACATCAAACGCGAAGGCATCGACCTGCCCAGCATCTACTTTGCGCACCCACGCGAGGTGGTCCGCCGGGACGGCACGTTGCTCGCCAAGTCGGAGTACATCACGCTCCTCGAAGGCGAAACGTACGAGCAGCACATCGTCCGCTTCCGAACCTTGGGGGACATGACGTGCACCGGGGCCGTGTTCTCAGACGCCTCCACGGTCGACGAGATCATTGCCGAGGTAGCCTCGGCGCGTGTGACGGAACGAGGTGGCCGGGCCGACGACAAGCGAAGCGAGGCGGCTATGGAAGACCGTAAGCGCGTGGGCTACTTCTAGCCGACTAGCCCGAGAACGAGGTCCATGACGTTCGTGTGCGTCGGGCCGGTCCTCAAAAGCGCCCCGGCGGCGTCCAAAGCCGGATAGGTGTCGTTTCGAGCGAGCGCGGCACCGAGAGGCACGCCAGCCTTCGCAGCACGAGCTGCTGTGTGGGCATCCACGACCGCCCCGGCGGCATCTGTGGGTCCATCGATGCCGTCCGTTCCGGCGCTCAGGAAGGAAAAACGTGGATCGCCGCCGGCCAACTCGAGTGCGGCCGCGGCAGCGAGCTCCTGGTTTCGCCCGCCTGTGCCGGTGCCTCGAAGGGTGACGGTGGACTCGCCGCCGGCGAGCAAGCAGGTTCCTGGAACGAGCGTTTGCACGTGTCTGGCCAGCGCTGCACCAACGAGGCGAGCTTCTCCCTGGATGGGAGAGGCTATGGTCACCCTGTAGCCGAGGCGTACTGCCTCTTGCCTCGCGGCGGCTAGAGCGATGCCGTTGGTGCCGATGACGTGGGTCCGGACGCGGTCATTCCGGAACGCCTCTGCCTTGGGCGTTTCCAAAGACGGATCGTCAAGCCCGCGAAGGATGTAGCTTTTGACACGTTCGGGTACACGCTCCCAAATCTCGAAGGTGTGCAGGGCATCCTGAACGTCCGCGAACGTAGTTAAGTCAGGGACGGTAGGGCCGCTGGCAATCGTGGACGGATCGTCTCCGGGAACGTCGGAGAGCACGAGCGCGAGGACGCGAGCTGGCGTGGCCGCTGCAAACCGACCGCCGGCAGTCCGCGAGAGATGCTTCCGCACCGCATTCATGACACCGATGGGCGCACCAGAGACCAGAAGAAGCTGAGTCGTAGTCTGGAGATCGGCGAGGGAAACGCCTGGCACAGGGGCTGGCCACAGGGCCGATCCTCCGCCCGAAATCAGGGCTAGGACGGTATCGGTTGCTTCCAAACCTCGAACCAGAGTCAGCGCGTGATGGGCAGCCTCAGCCCCTGCGGCATCGGGAACGGGATGTGAGGCGGTGCGCACAGACACCCGCTCAGGCCGGCGGGCGTACGTGGGAAACGACTCCGGATACCCGTGCGGCACCGTCACGCTTCCCCCGTCGATCCGGCCGCCAAGCCGGCGTTCCAGCGCGCCGGCCATCACCATCGCCGCCTTGCCCGCGCCCACGACGACCACCCGCCCAGCCGACGTGACAGCCCCATCGATTGCCGCTGCTACTGGCGGCTGAGCGAGCAGCGCATCCGGGCGAACGGCCGCGAGGGCCGCATCAAAAATGACTCGTGCCTTTTGCATGCCGACCGACTCTTCCTAAAACAAGCGAGCCGTTGGATGAAGCAGACTCAAACGTACGGAGTCGACTCCACCCAACGGCCCAACCGACAGCCGACCAACCGCCTACCGCGTGCCGGCTTCCATCTCGGCGATCATCTCGTCGGCCACCGTGACGAATTCGGCAAGTCCGATATCGTTGAGCGGCTTTTTGAGGAACGCGCGGTTGCCTTCCTCAGCATAGCCCATCACGAAGTGCGGCGTGCCGCGGAGGCGGGCGAGCCGGCCCAGCGACATATCTTTTTTGATGGCGTCGTCGTATTTGCTGCTGTCGAAGCAGCTGTTGAACATCTCGGTGTCAAGGTTCAACTCGGCCGCATAGCCTCGGAGATCGTCCGGGAACAGCGCACTCTGGTTGGCGAACAGCTTGTCGTGCATGGCCCAGTAGGCATCCTGCTCGCCGGCACACCGTGCGGCCACGGCTGCTCCGAAGGCTTGCTCGTGCCGGGTTAGCGGGAAGTCGAGGAAGACGAGCCGTGCCTTGCCGGTATCAATGAGTTGTTCGGCCAGCACAGGATAAAGCTGCGTGGCAAACCGCCCACACGCCGGGCACTG
>JBCDHV010000439.1:0-3768 GCA_038749615.1 Bacteroidota bacterium | reverse complement strand
CGCACGACGAGCCCATCGACGAACAAGTGGCTGAAGTAGCCCGTGAGAGCGGCACCGTAGAAAGGAAGGCCGGCCAGGGGGCGTTCGGGGAAGAAGATGTAGGGTAGGATCAGGAGCGGGGACGGGACGAGAATCATGGCCCACCACTGGTGCGTCCACCCTCGGTGTTTTCCGAGAACAGGCAAAATGGCGAACAACCCCAGGTAGGCGGCTTCCTGGAAATTCCGCGTCACGATGAGCACTACGTCGACCAGAAAGAAGATCGTGTAGAAGATGTTCTGCCCCATCGAGTTGGTATCGACGTCCGGCCACAGCCCGAACATCAGACACAACCCAAACAGCGCAAGCGGATAGCCAATCAACTCCAGCTCGTTGAACTGCAGGTACGCCGCGTCGACCGAGAACAGGTACAACAGCCCAGCCAAATACGGCACGAAGAACGCCGTTGCCCCAGTGATGTGACCTCGGTAGCCGGCCATTTAGTTGGGTGGTTGTTGGTTGGGCGGATGGGGAGGTAAGGCTCAACCGATGGCCTCGTGCCCATCGCGGATCATGCGCAGCCCGGTCTAGGTCTGGCCCAGTCTAGGCACGGCGGAGCGTGGCACGTTCACGGCGGGCGGCCTCGTCTACGAAGTATTGAACGGCGAGGTGATAGCCGGCGGTTCCGAGGCCGGCAATCTGCCCCACGCACACCGGCGCGATGAGCGAGCGGTGCCGGAAGGCCTCACGGGCGTGCACGTTCGATAGATGCACTTCGATCACCGGGACTGAAATGCCGGCCACTGCATCCCGAAGCGCAACCGACGTGTGCGTGTACCCGCCTGGATTGAATATGACCCCGTCTCGTTTCGCCCGATGCGCCTCGTGAAGCTGGTCGATCAGCTCGCCCTCGTGGTTGGATTGAACGAACGACAAGGCGATGCCTTCGAACCGTCCCCGCAGCGCGCGCTCGACATCCGCCAAGGTCTCCCGCCCGTACGTCGCCGGCTCTCGCTCCCCGAGAAGGTTCAAATTCGGTCCGTTGAGAATGAGCAGATCCATAGCCGATCAGGAATGATTATTTCGCAACGTTAAGGCATCCGGCGGAGACGTTGCATGCAACGTCTGTACGGGGTTAGCGATTTGTTGGAGGAGACGCCATTCGGGATTGGCGGTTTTGTCCGGCAAATGCCAAATCGGGGTTGGCGATTTGTTGGAGGGGACGCCATTCGGGGTTGGCGATTTTGTCCGGCAAATGCCAGATCGGGGTTAGCGTTTGGTTTAATGAAACGCCATTTCGGGCCGGCGGTAGCGTTCAAGGCTGGCGGCAATATATCATTCGCCCAGCGTCTCGAACGTCAAGCCATCGTAGCCGAGTGCAATGCCGGCGGGAAGTTCGGCGTTGGTCTCCGCGTGGAGGAGGTTGTGCGTCATGTGGATGAAATACGTCTGCCGGGCCCCGATCCGCTCTGCCGCCTCGATGGCCTCGCGGACAGTAAAATGCATCGGATGGGGCTCAGGCCGGAGGGCGCTCAACACCAACGTGTCGATGCCGATGAGTTTCTCGAACGTCGACTCAGGGATGAAACTCGTATCGGTGAGGTAAGCGAAGTCGCCGATGCGGTAGCCGTGGATGTCGAGCCGGCCGTGGCGCACGTCGAGCGGTGTCACGAGGACGCTCGGAGCGTCAGCATCGTAGCGATCTTCGACGGTGAACGGGGCCTCTACCTCGTGCAATTCCAGCTTGACGACGCCCGGGTACGTCCCGTCCTCGAAGATGTACGGAAACGATTGCCGAAGCACCTGCGCCGTCTCTGGCTTGGCGTAGCACGGAATCGCGCGGCGGTTTCGGTAGAAGTACGGGCGCAAATCGTCGAGGCCGGCGACGTGGTCGAAGTGGTGGTGGGTGTACAAGACAGCATCGACGCGGCCAAACGGATGCTCGAGCGCCTGGGCGCGAAAATCCGGCCCCGTATCGATGACCAGGTGGATACCGCCGGCCCGTACGACGGCCGAGCAGCGTCGGCGCTTGTCGCGCGGATCATCCGAGGTGCACACTCGGCAGGTGCACCCAATGACAGGCACGCCGGTGGAGGTCCCCGTGCCCAGTAGCGTAACGGTCAGGCCGCCTTCACTCGTCGTCTTCAAGCGCCGGCACCTCCCGTTCGGCATCGGCCCATGCCTGCTCCAGCGCGGCCCGGACCTGGGGTTTCAGATAGATCGTGTCGGCCGGCAGTTCGCGCATGAGGCCCGCCAGCAGCGCCATGTGAACCTCCGGCGGGTGGTTCTTGTTCAGCACGAACACGTCGTCTCCCTTCACTACGCACGCCCCACCACGAAACCGCCCCTTCTCCCTCCGAATCTGCACACCAAGCTGCCCAGCAGCCTCTTCAAGTTCTTTGACGACGCGGTCGATTTTCATGGGGAAGGTGGGAAGGTGTGGGTTGGTGGGCGGGTTGGAGAGATCCTACCCGCCCACAGCGAGCACCGCGAACGCCCTACCTACCGGCCCACCCTAAAAGTTCAGGCCGACGAAGAAGGCGTGGTGTACGCTGGAGTAATCGAAGGTATCGTCTTCGAGACCGACGGACAGGTCGGAGGCGTTCACATTCCAGTTTTGACCACGGTAGCCGTAGCCAACCGAGAGGCCTCGCGTGCCGAAGAGATCGAGGAAGCTAAGTTGAACGCTCGCGTCGATCAATCCGGTGGTGCCGGCTGTTCCCTCGAAGCTTCGAAGGAGAAGGCCGCCGATGGGCAGCGCCTTGGCATCCAGCGTGACTCGGTTGGTCAACTTGCTCTCCAGCGCCAATCCGGCACCCAGACCGAACGTGGTGAAGTTGAACACCTCGTTCGTCAGCCCCGCGTTGAAATCGTCGCCCACGACGCGGTAAGCGCTGTTGAGTGCAATCGGCAAGGACAGCCGAAAGCGTTCCTGGCGCGTCAACGGGAGACCCCCGTAAATCAACAGCCCCACGTCGAGCAACTGCACGTCGATGTCGCTCGGCCCGTCTTCGGCTGACTGCGGGCCGTACATCAGCTGAACTTCGAACCCCGGCTGCGCGAACCGAATGCCGTACACGGGCCGGTCGAAGTCGAGACGTGGAAAGGGTTGCCCGTCGCCCTGATAGGTGAAGTTGAGCGCGTAGTAGCCGGCTGTCAGCGTACGCCGAGCATCGGGACGGCCAGACTCGTACGAGAACATCTGAGCGGCTGCAGAGCCGGCGAGAGCAATGCTGAGTACAAGGGCAAAGAAGATTCGCATGCGGATAGGGTGGACTTAGCAGGTGCGGACTACGTCCTCAGCCGCAGCGGACCGACGCTGGGTTACGACGAACCACAGACTATTCAGCGCTCGGATTCGGCTTCTCGGGCGGACTCGAGGCCGGCGATGCGTCTCCGGGAGCAGCAGCCTGAGTGCTATCAGGCTTTGGCTTGGAACGCCGGCTCTGAGGCTTGGGCGTCTCCCCCTGGGCTTTCGGAGCGTCCGGCTGATCGCCCTTCGGCTTCGACTCTTTCGGTTTGGCTTCCGTTGGCGGTTTGGCTTCCGTTGGCTTTGGTGCGCTGGACACCGGCTCGTCGGACTTGGCGTTTTCGGTTTTGGTGCCCTCAGACTTAGGGTCGCTCTCTGCCGGCTTGGGCTTGCGGCTCGACGACCGCCGGCGCTTCGGTTCCTCCTTCGGCTGGCCGCCATCGTTGGCGTTGCCTTCGGTCTTGGGCGCGGGCGTCTCATCGGGCGAGGCCGCATTCGTGCCGGCCTCGTCGTTCGATCCGTTGCCTTCGTTCGAGCGG
>JBCDHV010000438.1:0-3772 GCA_038749615.1 Bacteroidota bacterium | reverse complement strand
GGCCAACGCTCGATCGCGTTCACGCCCCGCCACGTGGCGGGGTTTTTTGTGCGCGGCTCTGGGGTTGGCGGCTGAGCGCAGCCGATCGTTGCCGTGCGGTCTCGCGGCCGCTATCGTCAGGCAGTCCCCTTTTCGCCCGATTTTACGCGTAACCGCCATGTCGACCGCCCTCGAAAACACCGCCTCCGAGCGAGCCCCCAACCAAACCCAAGCCGCTCAGCAGGCCCGCGAAGCACTCGACGCCCACGCTGTCGAGACCGTGCAGTGGCACTTCCACGAGTCGACCGGCTGCCCCTTCTGGTTGGAGAAGGCGAAGGAGCTGAAATTCGACCCGCTAACCGAAGTCAAGTGCTACGACGACCTGAAAAAGTTCCCCGAATTCGAGGACGAGTGGCTCCGCGGGGGGCCGGTGCGGCGGTGGGTGCCCAAGGGGCTCGGCGATAAGCCGATCTACGTCTTCGAGACGGGCGGCACGACCGGCATCCCGAAGAGTCGCATCGCCCACGACGACTTCCGCACCGATTACTCGCTGTTCAGCGACACGCTGCCCGATGAGTACTTCCCGCCGAACGCGAACTGGCTGATGCTCGGCCCCAGCGGCCCGCGGCGGCTGCGGCTCGCGGTGGAGCACCTCGCCCAGCACCGCGGCGGCATCAGCTTCTGCATCGACCTCGACCCGCGGTGGGTCGTCAAGTGCCTCAAGAAGGGCTGGATCGACCAGGCGAACGCCTACAAGCAGCACTGCATCGATCAGGCGATCACGATCCTCACCGCCGGGCACGACGTAAAGTGCATGTTCGGCACGCCGAAGCTGATCGAGGCGCTTTGCCTCGAGCTAGAAGAACGCGACACGAGCCTCGCCGAGTGCGGCATCACCGGCATCTTTTCCGGCGGCACGGAGTTCACGCCGCAGTGGACCAAGTTCTGCGTCGAGGAGCTGTTCGGCGGCCCGCCCGAGGAGTCCGGCATCTACATGACACCGACCTACGGCAACACGCTGATGGGCCTCGCGTGCAGCGCCCCGGTGACGGCCGAGAACAACTACAAGATCAGCTATTACGCCCCCGAGCCGCGTGCCGTGCTGGAGGTCGTTGACTTCGACAACACCGACGAGCTGGTCGGCTACGGCGAGACGGGCCGCAGCAAGCTAACCACCCTGACCAAAGAGTTCTTCGTCCCCGGCTTCCTCGAGCGTGACGAGGGCGAACGCGAACCCCCGTGCGAAGCCTACCCCTGGGACGGCATCAGCGGCGTCCGGCCGTACAGCAAGCTGCAGGGCGGGACGACCGTTGGGGTTTATTGATGAAAGTCCGCGTCGTGTTGAGAATGCTGCGTGACGATGGCTGGCAGCAAGTACGCCAGCGCGGCAGCCACCGGCAGCTTCAGCAAGATACAAAGCCTGGTACCGTTACCGTCGCCGGCAAGCCGGGCTACTAGCTGCACCCAAAAACCGCTGCTTCGATCCTTCGCCAAGCAGGACTCAAGGAATAGCCAGATGCGTTACGTCGTCATGATCCGCCGCACCGGCACCGGGTACAGCGTCGATGTGCCCGACCTGCCGAGCTGCGTATCGACGGGCACCACCGTCGAACACGCCCGGCAGATGATCGCTGAAGCGATCGAGATGCACCTCGAGCTGATGCAGCAATCGGGCGAAGCGGTTCCGCCGCCCTCGACGAGTGTCAAGTTCGCAGTCGATCAGGACTCCGACGAAGAACTCTGCACCTGGGTTGAGGTAGATGAGGCCCGAACCGCCGTGGCTACCTGACGGCATCAGCGGCGTCCGGCCGTACAGCAAGCTGCAGGGGGGGACGACGGTTGGGGTTTACTGACGTGTGTCAATTTCTCCGTACGTCAAACGATGCGAGTCACGGTACCTGGCATGACCGGCAGGTTGTTTTCCCCATCAGCTGGCAAGCTGCTTTTGGCTGTTGAATTATCAGCTGCAGTATTGATTTCCACACCGCCGACCTTCGCCGAGCTCCCAGCTTTCGAAGACCCTAGGTACGACTTCGAGGTTACGACGGGTGGCGAGACAATCCGCGCAACCGAAGATCAAATAACAAGTGCAAGCATCAACGGCAAATCATACACGGTACAGATCAAACGAACGGGTTTACGCCGACTGTCACTTGATGGCTTGTCGCTAGACTACCCAGCCAATTTCAGCTTCGGATATGCCAACGATGACGACTTCGAACCACCTGGCGAAACTTGGTTTGTCAATGGAGACAAAACAGAACTGTGGATTTCACGAGTCATAGATGCCCACGAACGTACTACCAAAATCGCCCTAAGGGAAACAATGAAAGACTACGACGACCAAAAGATTGAGTGGTCGTCCGCGCCGCGAGATATCACGCTTGCTGGAAAGCGATTTAAAGGCGCTTTGATCGTCGCTGAAAAGGGCCTTTACAGCAACAGGCCAGTAAGCCTGATATTTATTGAAGTGCCCATGCCACGCTTTTCTTATGTCATTTGCGTCTCTGGTGAGATGAAGTCTCGCAAACAGTACGGAGAGGCGTTTTTGAGTCTGGTGGAACTTATCGGCTCCACGATGACGATTGGAGCCGTCAAGTGACGCCTGCGTTTTCACTTAGATCTCAGGTGCCGACGATCATCGGCTTTGTACAGAGTCTCTCAGCCGCAGTTGCAATTATCGGCTGCAACGCTGCTGACGCTAACGACGCCGAGCTGCCGAGGGAACAGCAAGAGCCTCCGCTGATGTATGAAGTTTCAATTGGAGGGAACACGCATCGCATTGCGAGTGGAGACAAGCGACACATTTCGATCGATGGGCAGAAGCACGAAGTCCGCTTTCGCGTGTTGAAATGGAGAAGCCTGGATGTTGGCGACTTTTCCTTCGACTTTCCTGCAAGCCACCGTGTTGGGCGTGCCGCTCTAAGCGGCGGAGCATTCGTTTATCACATCACTGGCAAGAAGTCTTATGTTACAGTATTGGTCAGCAAGCCTGGGCGGTCTCGGTTAATGGACATCGCTGTCGAGGAGTGCCTTGGCGATTTCCGGCGGGAAGCGATCAAAACGACACTGGAAACAGGTGATGTAGAGCTAAACGGGAACAATTACTCGACAAAAACCGTGACATCGGCTGATAGCATCGTCAAGCTCAACCAGCCTGAACACTACCTCTACATCCAAATTCCGACCAAGAATCATACCTGTCTTGTCACCATACAAGACGATTTATCGCCGAGAGGCGGCCACTCAGATGAATACAGCATCACTGTTGAGCGATTGAAGACAAGTTTTCGTCTTTTGCCTAACTAGCGATTACATAATTGGCGATCTCGTTCATGATCGAACTACCAGCTATCCGTTGGGGCGAGCCCTACCAGTCGCTCGAAGTCGACGAGGTTAAGCACTTCTACACCGGCGAGCCGGTGGCGAGGGTGCACACCGTTGGGGCGGGCATCATTCAGCGGGACGCCAAGAAGGCTCGTAAGGCGCGGAAGGCGTTGCAGGCGATGTCGCCGGCGGAGCTGATTGAGAAGCTCAAGGCGGCGGGCGAGCTGTTTGAGTCGGGGACGGTGACCGTCGGCGACTCCTCCCAGTCGCCGGCCGACTTCATCCAGCAGCAGTCGGCGACCACCGGCATGCCGATCTCGATGTGCGAGGCGAACGTCACCAAGAACGCGTTCGTGCTCAAGAACATCGACCAGATACTCGAGTGCCTCACCCGTGGCCTCGACCTGAACATCCTCGCTCGCGGCTATGGCGAAGAGGGCCGTGGCGTCACGGTCAGCTACCAGGC
>JBCDHV010000437.1:0-3776 GCA_038749615.1 Bacteroidota bacterium | reverse complement strand
TCGGCTTGGATGGCCTGAAGATTATTGCTGATCGTACCCCGGTCTGCCATGGCTTCGGCTAGGCGAGCGCCCTCGCTGACGACGAACGTGCGGAATGGTTCGACGATGTCTTGAACCTTCGCGAGTGCACCGTCGAGTTCACGCGCGAATTGGTCTTCCAGGGCCTTGCGGATATCGCGGCGCAGGCCTTCGACTTGCTCTTTGAACTGGTCGATGGCCTTTCGGCGTTGCCGAGGCAGCAGAAACAGGCCAAACACGGCCAGTGCGCCAGCGCTCACCAGCCCGACGCCGCCAACGGTGTCGGCTGCGGTGGTGAACATGAGCACGGCTGCCAAGGCACCGAGACCGGCCGCTGCAGCTTCTGCACCCAGCACCAGGGAAGCGGTGTCGTTGGTGTTTTCGAGGATCCGGCGGGCCTCCTCCTTGATGTCGTAGCTCTCAATCTTGCGGTTGGCCTCTCGCATCAGGTTGCCGAGCACTTCGGACCGATTGTAGAAGAACTCCCGGCTTCCTGGCGAGGCGTTTTCTGGAGCGCTCACCCGAAGCTGCTCGCGCATGTGGGAATGAGTCCAGTTCCACAGCCCGAAGACTTCCTGGATGAGCCAGTCCACGGCATCGTCGATGCGCTTTTCGATCTGCCGCTCGTGGTCTCGGACGACCTGCCGGTTGAACTCCTCTTTGAATTTGTCCTTGTCCCGCAGCGTCTGCAGCTTCCCGATCCGGATATTGTCGTCCAGGAACTGCACGCCACGGCGCTCCATTTCGAGGAGCAGATTGTCGACCTCGGCCAGGTAGCGCTCGTAGCCGTGTGCAATGCCGGCCTGCTTCTGCGTTAGATGCTCGTCGAACGCTTTCAAGTGGGCCGTGTCATCGTCAAGCACGCGGCGGTGACGCTCGATTTGCTGCGAGGTTTGATCCAGCACCTGCCGCGCCGTGTCGAGCGGAGCCGTGAGTTTGAGAGCCAGTTGTTGCGGGCCGGCCAGCGTCTTGGTGATGAACTCCTCTAGTACATCGAACTGGCTCTCGCCGAACAGCGCTTCATCGCCGGCTTGTTTCGCCGCAAAGGCTTTCTTGGCGGACACGGGGAAAACCCGCGGCTCCAAGCCCATCAGCGCCTCGCTGCCTGATTTGATGTGGGAAATCACCTGCTGCATTTCCTCGGGCGAGCCGCTCAAATCGGCCTTGTTCAGCACGAAGACGAGACGCTTGCCCCAGGCGCTTCGGATGAATTCCAGGAACGTACGTTCGCTCTCGGTGAGTGGCCGGTCATAGGACGTGACAAAGAGGACGAGATCTGAGCGAGGAATGAAGTCTTCGGTGATCGTCTGGTGCTCTTTGACGATCGAATTGGTCCCCGGGGTATCGACGAAGTCCATCGATTTCAGCAGCGCGTGCGGCCGCCGGCGCTCGACGATGAACTCGGTCACTTGCCGGTCCACGACCTCCGCCCCGTACCTGAGCAGGTTGATCTTGGCCGTCGTCGGGATCGGCCCCTCTTCCATGATCTTCTCGCCGAACAACGCGTTGATGACGCTCGACTTGCCGGCGTTGAACTCGCCAACGATCACCAGCAGAAACAGCGCGTCGAGCCGCTCCACCACGTCCCGGACGCCGCCAATCAAGGCCTCGCCCATGCGCATGCGTTCGAGGAGCCGTTGTACGTCCATGAGCAGGGAGCGCTCACGGTCGAGTAGCTCGCGTGCGCGGGCATCGGCGAGGTCTTTCATCGAAGGGCGAGTGTTTAGGGGTTTACGTGTCGTCGAAGATGCAGCGCTGGAGAAATCCGCCTGCCGCCTGCCTCTTTTGCAACCTGTACCGTGTCTCAGGGGTCTCCAAGATCGTACAGCCTACGAATCCACCGCTTCGTTATTCAACCATCTAAATACTAAAAACTAAACACCAAACACTTCTCCCCATGTTTCGCGTCAGCAGTTTCGTCCTCCTGCTCGTGCTCGCCGGTTGTGCGAGTGGTCCATCGAAAGAGGGCCGGCCATCCATTCCTGCCGAGCAGGTGTTTACCTCGTTGCCGGCAAGTTACACGGGGGTGTCGTTCGAAAATCAGCTCGAAGACACCGAAGAATTCAACGTCTTCACCTATCGCAATTACTTCAACGGCGGCGGCGTTGGCATCGGCGATTTCAACGGCGATGGACGTCCCGACGTGTACCTCTCCGCCAATCAACTGCCGAACGAACTGTATCTGAACGAAGGCGATTTCTTCTTTCGAGAAGTGGCTGAGGAAGCCGGCGTGGATGGCAAACGGGCGTGGGCTACCGGCGTCGCCGTGGCCGACGTGAACGCGGATGGCTTGCTCGACTTGTACGTGTGCAACTCGGGCAATCTCAACGGGGACGACAAGGCGAACGAGCTGTTCATCAACCAAGGCCCCGATCCAGACGGTGTCCCGACGTTCTCCGAAGAAGCCGAGGCCTACGGGCTGGCCGACGAAGGGTACGGCACCCACGCCGCGTTCTTCGACTACGACCTCGACGGCGATCTTGATCTCTATCTGCTAAACAACTCGTTCAAGCCGGCGAGCAGCTTTGGCCTCAAAAACATCCGAGACGTGCGCGACGAACTCGGTGGAGACAAGCTGTTTCGCAACGACAATGGTCGGTTCGTCGATGTCAGCGAGTCGGCCGGGATTTTCGGCAGCGAAATCGCCTTTGGGTTGGGCGTCACAGTCGGCGATCTCGATCAGGACGGGTACCCGGACATCTACGTCTCGAACGATTTCTTTGAGCGGGATTATTTGTACATCAACAACCAAGACGGCACGTTCCGTGAGGTGCTGGAAGAGCGGATGCCGGTGATCAGCCTCTCCTCGATGGGGGCCGACATGGCGGATGTGGACAACGACGGCCGGCTCGATCTTTTCGTGACGGACATGCTCCCGGAGAGCGACCGCCGCGTCAAGACCACGTCGATCTTCGAGACGTGGAATGTCTACCAGACCAAGCTGCGCAACGACTACCACCACCAGTTGATGCGCAACATGCTCCACCTCAACGATGGAGACGCGACGTTCACCGAAGTCGGGCAGATGGCCGGCGTCAGCGCGACCGATTGGAGCTGGGGTGCTCTCTTCGTCGATCTCGACCTGGACGGCCGCAAGGACATCTACGTGGCCAACGGGATCTACAAGGACCTCACCGACCAGGACTTCATCGACTTCTTCGCAAGTGAAGAGACGTTCGAGATGTTCAAGGAGAACGATGGCTTCAACTTCATGGAGCTCTTGGACCGTATCCCGAGTGAGCCCATCGCCAACTACGCTTTCCAGAACCTCGGCGACGGCGCGTTCACGAACGTTGCCGCTGAATGGGGCCTGGACACGCCCGGATTCTCCAACGGAGCGGCCTACGCTGATCTGGACCTCGACGGCGATCTCGACCTCGTCGTGAACAACACCAACGCGCCGGCGCTCGTCCTGCGGAATAACACTATCCGTGAGCAAGCCGGCGACGCTCCAGCCTGGGTACGCGTCCACCTCAAGGGGAGCGCTGGCAATCCGTTCGGCATCGGAGCCGGCGTAACGGTGTTTGCTGGCGAGACCCAGCATTTTCTGGAGCACATGCCCATGCGCGGCTTTCAGTCGTCCGTGGATTATGCGCTCACGTTCGGGCTGGCAGACACACAGGGGATCGACTCGGTGCGGGTGGAGTGGCCGGGTGGGGCCGTGCAAACGGTCTCGGACGTTGCACTGCGTTCGACGCTCACGCTAGAGCAGGCCAACGCCAGCTACCGCGATGACGCTGAGCAGGCCCCGACCACCG
>JBCDHV010000436.1:0-3788 GCA_038749615.1 Bacteroidota bacterium | reverse complement strand
GTCCAGCGGAAATGGGTGTACACGTGCTCCATCTGGAGGGGCGCGAGCGTCAGACGATCCGTCGTGAGCACGACAGGACCCAGAGGATCGAGAACTTCAATTAATGTGCTCATTTGCCCGATTTGCCTTGAGGAATGAGGAGCATGCCGGTATATAACAAATTATTTTATCTAAACGAATCCTCAGCGTCAGAATATTGTGCATTGACGGCAAATCGCCTCAGTTTTTGAGTCACCTCTAGGTCGGTTCGTCGGCGAACATGTCTTCACACCTATTCGTACCATGGGTGTCTTGCCTGCAATCCGGCTTACCTGAACCACTCTAGGTGCCGTTGTTTTTGACGGCATGGCCTGCCTTTCCTGCCACCACCCAACCGGCCTCGCGTGAAGAAGTCGAAGGACACGCCGTTGATGCGGCAGTACAAAAAGATCAAGGACCGCCATCCGAACGCGATCCTACTCTTTCGGATGGGTGATTTCTACGAGACGTTCGAGCACGATGCCGTCTTGATCAGTGACATCCTTGGCATCACGCTCACCAAACGATCCAACGGAAAGGCAGCGGATGTCCCTCTCGCCGGCTTTCCGCATCACGCGCTCGACACCCACTTGCCGAAACTGGTCCGCGCCGGCCACCGGGTCGCCATTTGCGAGCAGACGGAAGATCCGAAGCTGGCTAAGAAGATCGTCCGGCGCGACGTCGTGGAAGTCGTGACGCCGGGCGTCAGTTTTCACGATCAGCTTCTTCAGCCCAAACGAGCGACATATCTCGCCGCCGTTCACTTCCACCGCGAGCGCGGGCGCGAATTCGTCGGCTTTGCCTTCCTCGACGCAACGACTGGCGAGTTTTCGGTCACCGAAGCGCCCATCGAGCATCTCTCCGACCTGCTCCAGACCATCGCGCCGGCGGAGTTGCTCTACGAGAAAAAGCACAAGCAACGCGTTCGCGACGTGGTGGGCAACACGGTGGTTGCGACGCCGCTGGACGACTGGTGCTTTGGCTACGATTTCTGCTACGAAACGCTGCTCCGGCACTTCCGGACCCACTCGCTCAAAGGCTTCGGGGTGGACGATCTGCAGATCGGGCTCATCGCCGGCGGCGTAGCGATGCATTACCTCGGCGAAACGCAAAAAGGCCGCACGCCCCACGTCCGCCGGATCGCACGCTATACGCCCGACGACCACATGGCCCTCGACCCGCAGACCCTGCGGAATCTCGAGTTGATGGCCTCCATGCACGACGGGGGCCGTGAAGGCTCACTCGTAGGCATTCTGGACGAGACGAAAACCTCGATGGGCGGCCGGCTCCTACGAAAGTGGCTGATCCGCCCACTGCGCCGAGTTGACGCAATCGAACAGCGGCTCGGGGCCGTCGATGACCTCGTCGGGTCGAACCTGCTTCGCCAGAACGTCCGCGACCTCCTCCGGCACGTCGGCGATCTCGAACGCCTCGTAGCCAAAGTCTGCCTCAACCGCGCGACCCCACGTGATCTGTCGGAGTTGCGGCTCACGCTCCGCCAGATTCCGGGGCTCAAGCAAGCCCTGGATTCAGCGTCCGATCCCACCATCCAGAAGCTCCGGGACGGCCTCAACCTCTGCGCGCCCGTCGTTGACCGCATCGCGCGCACCATCGTCGACGAGCCGCCCGCCACCCTTCACGCCGGCGGGGTGATTCGCTCAGGGTTCTCGGCGGAACTGGACGAGCTGCGTGGTCTCGCGTCGTCCGGCAAGGACTTCATCGCCCAACTGCAGGCTCGAGAGAGCGAACGGACAGAGATCCCCTCGCTCAAGGTCGGGTTCAACAAAGTGTTCGGGTACTACATCGAGATTCGAAACACCCACAAGGACAAAGTCCCGGACGATTATATCCGCAAGCAGACTCTAGTCAACGCCGAGCGCTACATCACGCCCGAGCTGAAGGCGTACGAAGAGAAGGTGCTGACGGCTGAGGAGAAGATCGCGAGCCTGGAGGAGCAGTTGTTCGCCGAGTGCCGGATGGCCATCGCCGACGAGGCCGAGGCGCTGCAGCGAAACGCCAGTCTCCTGGCCATGCTCGACGTGTTCGCCGGCTTGGCCGAAGTTGCTGTCCGCCGGCAGTACGTCCGCCCCACCGTCGATGAAACCGGCCGGCTCGATATTCAGGACGGCCGGCACCCCGTTGTCGAAGCCTCACTGCCTGCCGGCGAGGCGTTCGTCCCCAACAGCGTCGTTCTCGACCCGGATGCCGAGCAGATCCTGATGATCACCGGCCCGAACATGGCCGGCAAGAGCGTCGTTTTGCGGCAAACCGGATTGATCGTCTTGCTGGCCCAGGTCGGCAGCTTCGTGCCGGCGAAGCAAGCGCGCATCGGGTTAGTCGACAAGATTTTTACGCGCGTCGGAGCATCCGACAACTTGGCCGCCGGGGAGAGCACGTTCCTCGTCGAGATGAACGAAACCGCCAGCATTCTCAACAACGCCACACCGCGCAGTCTCATCTTGCTCGACGAAGTTGGGCGAGGCACCAGCACGTTTGACGGCTTGAGCATCGCCTGGGCGATCGTCGAGCATCTGCACGAGACCCCAGGCGTAGCTGCCCGCACCCTCTTCGCAACCCATTACCACGAGCTCAACGCCCTCGCCGACCGCTTCGGCCGGATCCGCAACGCGCGCATCCAGGTGCAGGAGCATGACGGCAAAGTGATTTTCCTCCGCCGGCTCGTTCCGGGTGGCGCTGACCACTCGTACGGCATCGAAGTGGCCCGCATGGCCGGCCTACCCGAAACGGTGGTGCGCCGCGCCCGTGAAGTGCTCGGGCATTTGGAGGCGCAGCGGCTGGAAGTCGATGCCGGTGGAGACAGCGTGCCGGCAGGCCGGAGGGCATCGGTGGCCTCGGTACCAGAGCCGGCTCCCCAGATGTCGCTGTTCGAAGCGGACCCGGCGGCGCAGGAGATCATGGACGCCGTGCGTGCGCTCGACCCGAACCGAATGACACCGTTGGAGGCGCTGCTGAAGCTCGTGGAGCTGCGCGAGCGGGCAGGTTGAGTCAGGGGGTCGGACCCCTCGAGGGGTCCGACCCCTTGCGTTGTTCTGCAACATACCTCAGTAAGCCGGCCCGGCCGTCGTACCATTCGTACACGGTCTCGACCGGAATCCACGCGCCGTATCCGCAATCCAGTTCGGCCCAGCTGCTGAACGGATACGATGTAAAGTCGTCGGTAAAGCCGTGCAGTTCCGGGTTCGCGTTCACATAGTAGACGAGATGCTTCAAGTAGTCGATCTCGTCTACCAGTTTGCGTTGAGGCTTCGGAGAGAAGAGGCTTCCTTTCCGGGCGTGCCGGCGGTTGACATACGCCACATAGCTCAATACAAATCGCCTAAGTCTTTCACAAACAATTGCATGGACGGACATCTTTGGGCCATCCATGTCGTCCCGTAGCGCCGCCTCATAGACTAGCTGCCTGTCCCGAACCCGTACCACGAGGTGGTAGTGATTACCCATGAGGCAATAGGAAAACACTTCGAGGTACTCATCGAGATAGTGTCTCAGCCTGAGCACAAACTCTCGGTAGTCCTTCTCGTCAAGGAATGTAGCGTCGCGGTTGTTGCCTTGGTTGTAGACGTGGTAGAACTCACCTGCGACGAATTCCGGCAGTGGTTTGCGCATGATTTCTTAGGTTGGGGTTCACCGAAGACATGCGTAAAAACGCCCGAAAATGGGCATCTTTTTAGGGGGTCGGGCCCCACGAGGGGTCCGAACCCCAAAACGCCCACCACAACAAAAAATGCGCCGTTTTATACAAACGCTAC
>JBCDHV010000435.1:0-3792 GCA_038749615.1 Bacteroidota bacterium | reverse complement strand
GGATTTCGAACCAGATCCGGTCCCGATTGTCCGAAAAAGCGACCCGTAAACCCCCCGAGATGCCATCTCCGGAAGATGCCATCTCCCCAAGATCAGCACCCTCTTCCAGCGCAGCACGTCCCAAATTCAACCTCACGGCAAACGCTCGTTTCCTACCTTGGCCGCGAACGCTCAACCCGACGCCCAACCATGAATCACACCACACCCATCGATCTTCAGAGCCGGCTTTCCGAACGTGTACGCACCGTGCCTCCGAGTGGGATCCGGCGGTTTTTCGAGATCGCCGCGACGATGGAGGATGTGATCTCGCTCGGTATCGGCGAGCCGGATTTCGTCTCGCCGCAACCGGTGATAGACCGGGCGCAGAAGTCGCTCGATGCCGGGCTGACGGGCTACACGGCCAACGCTGGCATTCTGCCGCTCCGCGAAGCCATCGCCGGCGAACTCGACCGGCTCTACGGCGCGACGTACGATCCCAACCACGAGGTCATCGTCACGGTCGGGGTCAGCGAGGCGCTGCAACTCACGATGCTCGCCCTGCTCGATCCGGGCGACGAGATTCTGATTCCGGAACCGTGCTTCGTCTCCTACGGGCCGGCTTCGGTGTTCTCGGGCGGCGTCGTGAAGTACGTGCCGACGACGGCCGAAAACGACTTCCAGGTGACGGCTGCCGACATCGAGCCGCTCATCACGGACCGCACGAAGGTGCTCTTCCTCGCCTATCCGAACAACCCCACCGGAGCCGTCCTCCGGCGTGAGACGATGGAGGAGATCGCCGATCTCGTCGAAAAGCACGACCTGCTCGTCGTCTCGGACGAGATCTATGACCGCTTGGTCTACGGCGAAGCTGCCGAGCGGGGGCACGTTTGTGTGCCGACCATCAAGAATCTCCATGAGCGCACCGTGCTGCTCGGGGGGTTCTCGAAGAACTACGCGATGACGGGCTGGCGCGTCGGGTACGTGTGCGCGCCACGGCCGATTGCCGAGGCGATTTACAAGCTGCACCAGTACATCATCATGTGCGCCCCCACGATGGGCCAAGTCGGTGCCCTGGCGGCCATTGAAGAATGCCAGGACGACGTCGAGCGCATGCGGCAGTCGTACGACGCCCGGCGCCGGGTGATCGTCGATGGCCTCCGCGCCGCCGGCTTGCCGACGTTCGAGCCCGAGGGAGCGTTCTATTGCTTCCCCGACATCCGGTCGACCGGCCTCGATGGCGAAACGTTCGCTCAGCGCCTCCTCCACGAGCACAGCGTTGCGTGCGTTCCGGGTGATGCCTTCGGCCCAAGCGGAGCCGGCTTTCTGCGTTGCTCCTACGCCACGTCGATGGAGAAAATCGAAGAAGCCGTCCGCCGGATCACCCTGTTCGTAGACTCCCTCCGCGCCAACTGACCCGAGCGCAGCGAGCCGAGAGGGGGAAGGGCAGGCGCAGAGGTCTTCGTTAAGTTCTGCCACCCGCGGACTAGGAAATGCCGGCTCGCTGTATCTTCGGAGAACCAAGCGCCCAAAGACCTCTCCCTCCTGTTCCTGACCCGAGCGCAGCGAGCCGTTTCACCTGCTACCCGCAATCTGTTCACCCGCCACGTGAGCGAAGCGAACCGGGAGACGGCGGGCGCAGAGGTCCTCGTTAAGTTCTGCCACCCGCAGACTAGGAAATGCCGGCCCGCTGTATCTTCGAAGAACCAAGCGCCCAAAGACCTCTGCCTCCTGTTCCTTACCCGAGCGTAGCGAGCCGGCTCACCTGCTACCCGCAATCTGTTCACCCGCCACGTGAGCGAAGCGAACCCCCTGCCCACCCGCAGCGAGCATCGCGAGCGAACGAACGAACCAACAAACTACCTTATGATCATCCTGCTTACCGCCCTCGTCGCCTACCTCCTGCATACCATCTTGGGGTGGCCCTGGGTCTTACTCGCCGGCGTGCTGGGTGGTGCGCTCAAGGGCCGGTTCGGATGGGTGCATGGGGCTGTGGGCGTCGGGCTGAGCTGGGCTGCGCTCTGGATGGGGCGCTTCGTCGGGAATGCTGACTACGCCGGCCGGATGACGGAGCTTCTAGGCAACGTGCTCGGTAACCTATCGCCGGCGGCGGTCGTCGGGTTCAGCGTGCTGATTGGCCTCATCATCGGTGCGCTTGGTGGTCTGATCGGAACGCAACTGCGTCTGCTGATCCTGCCCAAGTCCGTCCCGCCCGTCTCCCTGAAATCGACCCTGACCGGCAGCCCGTGAGGCCTGGACACGCCAAGCCGTCTACCTCTCTCTCCCGAGCGCAGCGAGCCACCTCACCTGCTACCCGCCACCTGCTCACCCGCGACGTGAGCGAAGCAAACCGGGAACCGGCGGGCGCAGAGGTCTTCTGTGATTCACATCGCTCGAAAACGAATCCGTGTCGGCACGCTGTATCTTCGAAGAACCAAGCGCCCAGAGACCTCTCCCCCCTGTTCCTGACCCGAGCGCAGCGAGCCGCCTCACACCTCCACCGTTCCCCCTGACCACACCTCCACCTGAGCAAAGCGAAAGCCCGCGAGCGTCCAACCCACCTACCCAACCACCAACCAACCCGCATGACCCACACGAAAGACTCCATCGCTAAACTGAGAGAGCGCGTTACCGCGCTCGGAGGGTATCTTTGACGTCGCTAGCCGGCAGCAAACGATAGACGATCTCGAAAAACAGCGGCTCGACCCTAACTTCTGGAACGATCCGCAGGCGGCGCAGGCCGTCGAGAAAGAACTCGCCACGGAGAAGCGCTGGATCGAGGATTTCAAATCGCTCGAAACGCTCAGTGATGACATCGAGGCGCTCCAAGAACTCAGCGCCGAAGAACCCGACGCCGGGCTAGACGCTGAGATCGACGAAACGGCCGACCAACTCGAAGCCGGCCTTTCCGATCTGGAACTGCGCAACATGCTCTCCGACGAGGACGATGGGCGCAACGCAGTGATGACCATCAACCCGGGTGCCGGCGGGACCGAGAGCCAGGACTGGGCCGACATGCTCCTCCGCATGTACATGCGCTACGGCGAACGCGCTGGGTACAAGGTGACGCTCGTCGAGCGTCAGGATGGCGACGTGGCCGGCATCAAGAGCGCGACGCTCCAGTTCGAGGGCGACTTCGCCTTCGGATACCTCAAGGCCGAATCGGGGGTGCACCGGCTCGTCCGGATTTCGCCGTTCGATAGCTCGGGCCGGCGGCACACGTCGTTTGCGAGCGTGTTCGTCTATCCAGAAATCGACGATTCCATCGATGTCGACATCAACACGGACGATGTCGAGCTCCAGCGCTTCCACTCGGGCGGCAAAGGCGGGCAGAACGTCAACAAGGTCGAGACCGGCGTGCGGTTGATCTGGACAGGGACGCTCTCCGACGGCCGGCAGGAACGGGTGGTGGCTGAGTGCACCGAGGAACGAAGCCAGCTGCAGAACCGCGAAAAGGCGATGGTGCTGCTCAAGAGCCGCATCTACCAACTCGAGCGCGAGATCCGAGAAGCGGCGAAAGAGGAGATGGCAAAATCGAAGAAGAAAATCGAGTGGGGGAGCCAAATCCGGAGCTACGTCTTCCACCCGTACACCATGGTCAACGATCACCGGACGGACCTCAAGGTCACGGACTTGGCCAGTGTCATGGACGGTGAGCTCGATCCGTTCATCCGCGCCTTTCTGCTCTCCGACTAAACCACGCCTTCTCCATGCCCAAGACCCCAACGTGGGCCGTGCCCGGATCGGCACTGATGGATCTCGACCCCTCCGGCGATGTGAGCCGGCCAGAACTCCTCTTCAACCGAGAGTTGAGCT
>JBCDHV010000434.1:0-3799 GCA_038749615.1 Bacteroidota bacterium | reverse complement strand
GCACTCTTCGAGCGTGCGGAGGTAGCGGCCTAGATCCGTAAAGAACCGGTCGAGGTCTAAGATCGGATAGCCGACGAGTTGGCCAGGGCCGTGATAGGTAATGTCGCCACCTCGCCCAATGCGGTGAAACGTGGCACCACGGGCCTTGAGTGCCACTTCGTTGAGGAGCAGATTCGAGTCGTCTCCGCTTTTCCCGAGGGTGTACGTGTGCGGATGCTCCAGCAGCAGCAGCGAGTGGGGAGGTAGCGCCGCGGCATCTGTCCGTTTCGCCTCGATTAGGCTGTGCTGGAGCCGGCGCTGAAGCGCCAGAGCCTCCTCGTAATCTATCAGTCCGAGATCGCGTGCAACGACGCGACGCATGTGGGAATCGAGCATGCCCGTGTCAACGATCCGAAAATAGACCGGGTTTCAGCACCAACCTATCAGAACTATGCCTGAGGCATGGGCCTCGATCTATAGCTCGGGTTTCAGTGGATTGGTACCGTGTGTATAGCACCTCTTTCCTTGCGATCAAGCAGTCTATACCAAATCCATCTCTATACCCCATTTATCAATGACCTCACTTCTTGCACTCTACCCTACGTTTCAACAAGCTCAACATGCGCTCATCGAGTTGCTCCGTCACGATGAGGCTGCGCAGTACCGGCTCGTAGCCGTCGACCGCGAGCGCGTCTATACAGCGCCGGCCGGCGGCCAATTCGAGGTGGCCTACCTGGAAACGGAGGATTACGGCCGTGTGGCTCTTGCCCGCAACGGAGTAGATCCCTACGTAGCCGATGGCCGCAGTACAGGAGCGCGGATCGCTGGTAGCTTGACCGACCATCACGTCACGCCAGACGTTGCCTTCGCGTATGCGGAGGGCGTACGCCGCGGCGGCACCCTCTTGCAGGTACAGGCCGAAGAAGCGGATGCCGCCGAGATCAGAATGATTCTGGCCCGGCACGGGGCTATCGACATCGACGAGCGTGCAACCGCGTGGCGCAGTGCCGGCTGGACGCAATTCGACCCAAACGCACGGGCCTTTACCGAAGCTGAGATTCGCGCCGAACGCGAGCGGTACGACGAGGTCTACGCCGGCGACGGTGTAGCGATCGGCAACGCTCGACTGCTGGATGCTGAACACGGCCTGTTCGGCGAGCGCTCCGCAACTGCCGAACCAGAGGACCGCACGACGCATCCGGTTTGATGGTGGGTAGGACGCTCCCTGCGTTCGCTGCAGGTGGGCAGTTGGGCGGGGTTGCCTTGCTGATGACTATGAAGCAGACCCGCCCAACCATCCAACTACAGCGAGCAACGCGAGCACACGGCCCACCATCAATTGTTCGCGATGTTGACGCGCACGTTGAAGCCGCCCTTTGTGTTGATCACGCGTGCGGTGCGGACATCGTCTACGTTTTCGTAGCGGATGAAGAAGTCGGCGCTGACCCGAGTGCTGAAGGTGTACGAAATCCTCGGTTCGACCGTGAGCCGGCGGGTACCAAAGGGCTTCGGGTTGAGGTAGGCCTCGTTATCCGTCTGGCCTGTCAGATTGTACTCCAAGTCTGATTGCAGCCGGTAGCGGCGCTCCTTGTTGTCCGAGAGGGACAAGGTCAGCGAGAGCCGAAGCGTGTTGTTGAGCCGGCGCTTCGACAAGAACGGTAGCCGCATGCCACGCTTCGAGAACGTCGTGCGGAAGCTGAAGTCCTCGGTGCTGTTGTTCGTGACGTCTGCATTGGTCGTGCTCAGGCTGTACGAATCGCTCTTGTTCCAGGAGAAGTCGGTCTGGATGCCGCCCTTCCAGTTGACGTTGAGCCCTACGAGTGGGCTGAACCGCCGGTTGATCCGCACCGACCCGACTTCCAGGTCTGGAATCACGTATTCGAGGCCCCGTTCACCTTCCGCCGTGAGAATGGGGCGGACATCGCGTAGGGGATTGCCCTGATCGTCCAGGCCGGCGAGCGCGTTGCTTCGGAAGTCGCCGTCGTACGTACCCGTGTAGCTGTGCCGGAGCGAGGCTGACTGCGAGATCGTGCTCAAGATGGGCCAGCTCCCAAGTCCGGAATAGTTGATCGACCAGTTGGGCAGTGGGAAAATGAACCCAAGGTCGCGGTCGCCACCGAAGGCGGTGAACGCGCCGCGGAAGTCGCGGACGAGCGTTTCGTTCGAGAGTGCGACGCCATCGCCGTTCGCATCCTGGATCAGCTGACCGCTGAACTCGCGAGCGTCACGCTGATACGTCTCCAGTTGCCGCTCAAAGAAGCCGACGTACGATCCACCAAAGGCCCAGACCGTGGTCTGGTTGGTGCCTGTCGCCGCACTCGTCGGGACGATCTGCACGCTGCCGTCCTCGAACGCGAATCGGTTGAAGACGATGTCCTCCCGTTCTCCCCATCGCGCATCCCAGTTCACGTCGATCCGGAAAGTGTTCGACAACGAGAAATCAGTCTTGGCTGTGAACTGCCGGTCGTCCGAGAGCCGGTCCGAAATGGTCAGGTTCTCGTTTTCCAGGAAGCGATCAGCTGGGTCAATGGTGTCCTCGAATCCGAGCCGGTAGGCGAGCGACGGAGCCGAGGAATCGAACAACCCATACCCACCGCTGACGTTGCTCGACTGTGCCGTGCCGTTGGCCGTAAACGAAATCGAGAAGTCGCGTGAACTGGTCAGGGCCAGCAGGAGACTGCGCCCCAGGCTCACTGGGTTCAGGTTGGGCAGGCTGAAGTTGAACCGGGAGGGTAAGTCGGCGCGCAAGGAATCCAACTCCGCTTCCTCGGCTGCGCGTCGCAGTTCGATGTCTGCACGGAGCGTGTCGAGTTCGGTTTGCAAAGACTCCAAGCTGGCCAAGGCTAGCGAGTCGGCTGCTGCATCCGCTACGGAGTCGGCCACAACGATACGTGCTTCCAAGTCTCGGACGAGTGCTGCGTCGCGTTCCTTTACCTTGTCGTTGGCGATCTTTTTCTGTCGGATTTGCTCCGAGATCTGCCGGCGTTCTTGGTTCCGCCGAGCCGTCGCGACGCGCTTCTCATCCGAGCGCTTCCGTTGTCCAGCTTCGATTGTCTCATAGAAACCAAACTTGCGGAAGAGCTCCACGGGTTGGATGCGGAAGCCACCCCGCAAGCTTGTGGTTGTGGAGACGCCGGCTCCTTGGTTGATCAGGCCGGCCGGCCCGTTCTGCCACGCGAAGCGGCTCGAATAACTGACCGGAGAAAGCGTGAGCCAATTGAGCGACTTGAACTGCTGAAGCCTCGGCGAGAATTGGGCTGTGTAGTTCTGGTTGTACCGGTCGGTACGGACATCCTCACGCCGCGTGAAGGCACGCGTCAGCACATCGCGCGCTTCAATGATATCGAGACTGGCTTCCTCGAACGCACGGTTGGGATCAGCGACCAGCCCTTCGTCGATCGCTTGGTCTAGCCTGATGTTTTCGAAGCGCTGGAAGCCCTGCTCCGCATCGAACGCGACGACAGCGTAGGATGTATCCGCCCCAAGGGCACGGAGGCTTTGGTTGGTCGACGAATCGTAGCCTAGGCTGAGGAAGGTGAATGGGTTGTAGTCGAGGCCGAAGCTACGGTCGTGGTTCAGGTTGTGGGTCTGGCGAAGCGGGTACCGGAAGGCCTCTTCGAAGCGTAAGGAATCGGCCACGGGCGAGTCTTGCACGATGTCGAACGTGGGGCGCTCACGGGTCTCGCCGTAGGACCGGTTGGCCGTTGCCGACGCCGTGATCGACTGCGGCAAATAGCTCATCCGCAGCCGGCCCAGCAGATCGAGAACCGGAACGCCCTCAAGGAGCCAGAACGGTTTGAACGTCCGAGGCCGGCGGTTC
>JBCDHV010000433.1:0-3839 GCA_038749615.1 Bacteroidota bacterium | reverse complement strand
TTTTTGACCGTGCCCGTTTCGATGAAGAGTTGGTTGGCTATCTCTTTGTTCGAATAGTTTTCGGCGAGCAGGGCCAAGATTTCGCGTTCGCGCGGCGTAAGATCGGACGTGAGTGAAATGTTGAGAGCCGTGCGCCGGTGGTCGGCGAGTTGGGCGATGCGCTTCATGAGCGCGCCTGCCAACTCGGGAGACAACTCGGCATGTCCATCTGCTGCAAGACGAATGGCACGCACTAACCCATCCACCGATTCCTCATCGAGCACGTAGCCGGCAGCGCCTGCTTCGAGATACTTGATGATCATCGGGGTGTGATTGAGCGCGCCAACGACGATGACCTTGACGGGGGGATGCATCTCGGTGAGCTGCGTGATGAGCGAGAGCGTCTCGCGCTCAGGCATCGTGGCACTCACGAGCGCCATGTCGGCATCCACAGCCATCGAGACCGCCTCAGCAGCGGTTGTTACTGAACCTAGAACGTCGATGGCGTCTTCATTTGAGAGCACCGACGCCATGACTTCACACATCAGCCGAGCGCGGCCAACAATGATCGTTTTGAACATGACAGAGAGCCGTTGAGGAGTAGACGGAACGGGCTGACACGCAGGGAAGGGCAGGAGGGATGGCCTCCAATCAGAGCCGGCGGCGGACAAGTGGGGGAGAGGGACCGGCTGCAAAAAAGTACCAAGAGCCCAACCCGAGCGTCATAGGACTCCATCCGAACCCGCTGTAGGACAATTTCCTACATGGATGTAAGACTGGACCGAAGAGACGACACCCACACGTTGACTTCCCCCAACCCGAAAGCCAACCGTTGAGCGGCGCCGCGCCGAATACCGTGCCGAATGAAGAAATTCGTCAAACGAATCCTGGACCAGACGGGCTTGCTCCCGACCGTAGAGCGAGTGTACTTCAATGCTCGCGCAGCCTCGCTCGACGTAGTCCGCCGCGAGATTCCTCTTCGGCAGAACGGTGCGCCCGACGGCTACCCCGTTCCGCCGGCTGACCTGATCTACGACATCATCGGGTGCCGGTGGGCCGCGGTGTATCTCGATTCCGGCCGCCGGCTGGTCAACGACCTGGAGCAGGCGCTCACCCGTAACGGGTATGCCCTCAAGGATTTCGGGGCTATCCTCGATTTCGGATGTGGCTGTGGGCGTATGCTCCGGCATGTGCTTGCCCGGACGGATGCGAACGTGTACGGGACCGACTACAACCCGGAACTGGCGGCTTGGTCAGCCGAGCATCTCGCGCCGGCCACCGTGAAGCACAACCAACTGGAGCCGCCGCTGCCGTTCGGGGACAACAGCTTCGATTTTGCCTATGCGCGCTCCGTGCTCACGCATCTGCCAGAAGACCTGCAAATTCGCTGGATGAGGGAGCTCAACCGGGTGCTGAAGCCTGGGGGCGTGCTCTATTTCACGACGCACGGCCGGGCCCTGGCGCGAGGGCTCCAGCACCATCAGCGTGAAGCCCTCGAGCGAGGCGAAGTCGTCGAGACGTTCAGTACCCGAGCCGGGGCGAACCTCTGCAGCGTCTACCAGTATCCGGCTCACGTCGTCCGCCGGCTCATCGACGGCTACTCGCTGATCGACTTTGTCGAGGGCCGGCCCCGCAAGCATCTGAGGCAAGACGTCTATCTCCTGAAGGCCGAATAGAGCCTCCATCTTTCAAGTTGAGCGCACGCACAATGATGAAGTTACTCGAACGTATACGGCCGGCTGTCCGAAGCCTAGGCGTGTACCTGGTCTCGCTGCCAGAGTCGATTCGGGTGAAAGTGAACCAGAACGAAAATCCGTACGACTGGCCCGAGCCGCTCAAACGGGAGCTAGCCGAGCAACTCATTGAGCAGCCCTGGAATCGCTATCCAGACGAGTTCGCTGGGATGCTCCGCCAGCGCCTCGGGGAACGCGATGGCCTGCCGGCTGAGTCCGTGCTGGTGAGCCCTGGATCGAACGAGTTGACGTATTACCTGGGCCTCATGCTCGTCGAGCCCGGGGCAAAGGTCATTCTTCCGACGCCGATGTTCTCGCTCTACCGGAAGATGGTGCAGCTCTACGAGGGCGAGCTGATCGAGGTGCCGGCGACGGCCTCGCACGACACGGATATCGAGACCATCCTAGATCTGGTGCATGAGCATCAGCCGGCTCTCACCGTGCTGACGACGCCGAACAACCCCACGGGCCGAGTGATCTCGTTTGCCGATGTCAAGCGGGTGGTCGAGGCGGCCGAGGGCTTTGTGCTCGTCGATGAGGCGTACGTCGAGTTTCTCAAAGAGCCGAGCGCGGCCACGCTGATTGAGCGGCATCCGAACGTGCTGGTCCTGCGCACGTTTTCGAAAGCCGCCGCCCTGGCCGGCGTCCGGATCGGCTACCTGCTCGGCCATCCTGAGGTCATCGCCGAGATGATGCGGGCGCGTTTGCCGTTTCTGATCAACCGGTTCACCGAGGCGGCTGCCCTGCACGTGCTCGACCACGACGATGTGGTGCAGGACACCGTGCGCCGGATGGAGGCTGGCCGGGATGAATTAATGACCATTCTTCGCAGTCTGCCGGGGGTTGAACCCGTCGAGTCTTCGGCAAACTTCATTATCTTTCGCACACCGCAACCTGCGGCCCGCATCGTCCGTGTCCTCGCCGATGCGGGCATCTTGGTCCGCAACGTGAGCGGGTATCCTGGCCTCGAAGGGTACGTCCGCGTCAGCGTGGGCACGCCGGCTGAGAACCGGGCCTTCGTGGACGCGTTGGAACTCGCCCTCGAATCAGAACCTGTTTGAATCGAATTGCGGACGTTGGATACCCGAGCGCCGCACGCTCCCACTGACTAGCGCCTCGATCCCCACCATCCAGCCTCCGAACTACCCCCAATCATGGAACCCATCCAAGTCGATATCCTCGGTCTGTCCACCAGCTCGTCCAGTGGAGGGGCCTATGCACTTGTGCTGGGCGAAACGGAGGGAAGCCGCCGGCTGCCAATCATCATCGGGTCGTTCGAGGCGCAGGCCATCGCGCTAGAGCTGGAAAAAATCCAGCCGCCCCGGCCCATGACGCATGATTTGCTGCGCGATCTCCTCGATCTCGTTGGCGGCGACGTGCACCGTGTACTGGTGAGCGAGCTCCGGGACGGGACGTTCTACGCGAAGGTCTTCTTCACGGTCGCCGGTAATCTGCTCGAACTCGACAGCCGGCCCAGCGATGCCGTCGCGCTTGCCGTCCGGGTAGACGCGCCGATTTTCGTGTCGGCCGAGGTCATGGAAGAGGCTGGCATTCCGGGCGAGGATGAGCCGCATGAGGCGGAAGTCCAGTCGGCCGAGGAAGCGCCGGCTAAACGTGCCCCGCGCCGGCCGCGCTCGCGCCTCCAACACATGGAGGAGCAACTCGAAAAAGCCATCTCTGAAGAGAATTACGAACGCGCCGCTCAGCTGCGCGACGAGATCGAACAGCTGAAAGCCCGAAACGGGTAGGTCCTTCCCGTTCATTTCTCATCCGGCCTACGCTGAGACCTGTAGGCGAGACCCATAGGGCCGTTGCGCAACGGCTCGGCCTGCCGGATGCCCCTGCCCGAAAAATCCGCTCTACGTTGCCCTCCCATTCCTACGCCGGCCTCTCTCAGTTTTCCCTTCTTGCCCAGACGTACGTCTCTGATTACGCTCGCGTTGCCCCGTACTACGCCGGCGACTTTGCCGATCCAACTGCACGCGCAGCCGTAGCGGAGCACGCCGCCGGCCACACGAGAGACCGAGATCTCCTCGTTGAGGTCCTGCTCGATCAGAATGCAGCCTGGGGCATCGACGAGGCGACGAAGACCAACATCGAACGCCTGCTCGATCCGGAATCGGTTGC
>JBCDHV010000432.1:0-3846 GCA_038749615.1 Bacteroidota bacterium | reverse complement strand
TCCTCGCAGGAGACCGATACGGCTGAGGAAACCGAAGCCGCCCGCCAGAAGGCACTCGATATCATGGGCCAAATCCGGGGCGGTGCCGACTTTGCCGAACTGGCTCGCGAAATGTCGGATGATCCGGGCTCAGGCCGGGCCGGCGGGGACCTCGGTTGGTTTGGCCGTGGCCAGATGGTCGAGCCCTTCGAAGAGGCCGCGTACGGCGCGTCCGTTGGTGAACTCGTCGGGCCAGTGAAGTCACAGTTTGGCTTCCACTTGATCGAAGTTCAGGCACGTTCCGACCAGGAAGCCCGGCTTGCTACGCTGGCTCGCCGCATTCAGGCGTCGCCTGTCACGTTGGGCGAGATCGACGAGCGCGCGCGCGACTTCCAGTACTACGCGTCCGAAGCCGACGACTTCGAAGCCGAAGCCGGCAACTACGGCACGGTCGAAACGGTGCAGATCACCGAGGACATGCAGAGCATTCCCGGGATTGGTACGAGCCGGGCCATCACCAACTTCCTCTCGTCCGCAGACGAAGGTTCGATCTCTGACGTGGTCGAGTTGAGCGACAAGCTCGTCGTGCTTCGCGTCACCGGCGTGACCGAACAGGGCTACCGTCCGTTCGACGAAGTCCGAGCCGAACTGGAGCCGCGTGCACGCCTCGAAGCCAAGAAGAAAATCCAGAGCGAGCGTCTTCGCGAGGTGCTGCAGAGCACGGGTGGTTTCGACGGGCTAGCCGAGGCAGCCGGCGTCACAGAACGCGTGGCGTCTCAGGTGACCTACAACAACACGCTCGTCCCGACGCTCGGGCGCGAGCCGATGTTCGTCGGGACCGCTCTCGGCTTGGCTCAAGGTGAGCTCTCACCTGTCCTCGAAGGCGACAACTCTGCCTACGTCCTGCGCGTCGAGCGCGTGTACGAGGCTGACATGGCCGCCTTCGAAAATGCCAAATCCGGCATCCGCGACGAACTCCTCCAGCGCAAGCGCCAGCAAGTCCGCAGCCGTTGGCTCGCTGAACTCAAGGACGGCGCTGAAGTCTCCGACTACCGCCCGCGGTTTAGCATTTAGCTCGCTTCGCACGTGTCGCAAGGTGGCTATGTTGCAGGGTGGCAGATGTGGTAGGATTACTTGCCACACTGCCACTCTGCAACATCTGCTACAGAGCCACACAGCCGTCCAACAGATGTGGTAGCCATCTCAACGTTACCCATCGCCCGTCATGTCCTTTGGTCTCTTCCTCGTCACGGTCGTTGTGAGAGACTACGATGAGGCGATTGCGTTCTACACCGAGAAACTGGGGTTCACGCTGGTCGAGGACTCACCGGTACCGGAGCAGCAAAAGCGGTGGGTGGTCATTCAACCGCCAGGTACCGGTGGCGCGCAGGTGCTCCTAGCGCGTGCCTCCAGCCCTTCGCAAGAGCGAGCCATTGGCAATCAGACGGGCGGGCGCGTCGGATTTTTTCTCGGGACTGACGACTTCTCGCGGGATTACCAAGCGATGCTAGACGCCGGCGTCCGGTTCGTCCGCGATCCGAAGGAGCAGCCCTACGGCACCGTCGCCGTCTTCGAAGACCTCTACGGGAACTGGTGGGATTTGATTGAAATGCGGTAGCGGGGTGTGGCAGATGTTGCAGGGTAGCTGTGTGGCAGCGTTGGCGTGCAGTTGAGTCCTGTGCATGGTTGCACTAGGTGCAGAGTGGCACAGGAGCTCACGAGATGAAGCAGGCTAGAAGCGCTGAATTCATTTGACCCAGTTCACGCTGGCCTCAATTTTCTAAGCCCCTGGGATGTGGCAGATGTTGCAAGGTGGCACATGGAGAGTGTGGCAAGGTTTCTCCACCACAGCGCCACACAGCCACCTTGCCACAAAGCCACACAAAAGAGCAGGTGTTGCAGAATGGCAGACGTAGCAGGCATCTTCAACCACCCAACCACCCAACCACCCAACCACCCAACCACCCAACATGCTCGCTCAATCTCGTGTCCGCAACGTGCTCGACCGGATGCTTTCCAGCAACCGGGTAGCGCATGCGTTGCTGTTTCACGGGCCGCACGGGGCCGGCAAGCGGGCGGCGGCGTTGGCGTTTGCTGGCGCGTTGCAGGCCGGCAGTTCGTCCCTGGACGCCAGCACAGGGGATGAGACGTACGGGCGCGTGCAACGCATGCTGCATCCGGATGTCCACGTGTTTTTTCCGTACCCAAGGGACACCAGCGAGACGGACATCGCCGAGCGCCTCGGTCTGCTCGGAGCCAATCCCTACGCCGAGATCGATTACGTCCGCCGGCCCTCGCTGGCTGACCCGACGAAGACCTCGAACAAGCAGGCGTTCTATCCGGTCAAACGCATCAACGATGAGCTAAAGCGGGTAATGAGTTTCCGGCCACACGAGGGCCGGTACAAAGTGGCAATCTTGATCGGGGCCGATACGCTGCGCGTCGAGGCGGCCAATGCGTTTCTCAAGCTGCTGGAGGAGCCAGCACCGAATACGGTGTTCATTCTCACCACCAGCCGGCCCGACCGCATTCTTCCCACCATTCTCTCCCGCTGCCAACGCGTCCGCTTTGACGCCCTCGCGCCTGAGGTCATTGAGCACGCCCTCGTTCAGCAGCGGCAACTCGATCCGGTTCAAGCAGCAACGATTGCTCGCATGGCTGCCGGCTCGTACACCCGCGCCATCGAACTGGCCAGCAACCCGCGCCTGATCGAACAACGGGCGGCTGTGGTCGAGTTCTTTCGCGTCGTGTTCGCGTTCGATGGGGGAAAGCTCGCCGATTTCGTCGAGCAGCAGGGCAAGGCCGGCCGCGAGCAGACGAAGGGCTTTTTCGGCCTGACCCTTGCCTTCGTGCGAGATCTGATGCTCTACCGTGAGCTTCGGGACGAGGCTCCGCTCGTGAATGTCGATCAACGGGCCACCATTGCCCGGTTTGTCGATGCCGTGCCGAATGCCGATCTCGCCGGCATGGTGCAGATGGTCGAAGAAGCCACGTACCTTGCTGAGCGAAACGTGCACCTCACGCTCGTCCTCACCACACTCGCCGGCGCTCTGAATCAACTGATGCACGGCCGTTCCCGCGATACGCTCATCCCGAATCTTATGGCTGTTGGTTGATGGTTGTTGGTTAGGCGGGGGCGAGCTCCGCGGCCGAGCGTGACCGGGGCGAATAGGTCTTCGGGCGCTGCGGTTGCTTAACGGCACGGCGGTCCGGCACCGCTTTGTTTTGAAGGGGCGCGACCAACCAAAGACCTGTGCGACCCGCATCCGGCTATTTCTGCCGCCCTCTACTCACCAACACCCTTCATCCATGCGCTACTCCACCCTTCTACTCCTCCTTTTCGCCGGCCTGGTTCGCGCGCAGCCGGCCTTGCTGCCGGAATCGGCGGGGAAGTTGTACTTCGAGGCGTGCGCGCCGTTTAGCGAGGACTTGGTCTTCGACTGTTATCGGAGCTACGACGAGGTGACGCAGTTTCTCGAAGACGCAGCGGACGCGTATCCGGGATTGGTCCAGCTGTCGTCACTCGGGCAGTCGTATGAGGGGCGAGAGCTTTGGGTGGTGACGATCACTGATTTTCTGGCCGGCGATCCGGCCGACAAGCCGGGGATCTGGGTCGATGGAGGCATCGATTCGGATGAGGTGGTGTCTGTCGAGGCTGCGCTCGGGTTGGTGCATCGGCTGCTCACCTCGGATGATCCGGAGATCGCCGAGTTGCTGGATACGCGGGTGTTCTACATCGCGCCGAACGTCATTCCGGACATGTCGGAGCGGCATCACCGGACGCCGATGCGGCCCTACGACTCCACCATGCGCCCCTGGGACGATGATGGCGATGGTGTGGCCGACGAGGACGGCCCAGAAGACCTC
>JBCDHV010000431.1:0-3856 GCA_038749615.1 Bacteroidota bacterium | reverse complement strand
TTGCCCAGGATCGTGGGGTTCTCCCCTGAGAGAACGATGCCGGCCTCGAATTGCCCGATGAGATCGGTGTTCTCGATCCTGATTTCCGACGTACTCCCACTTTGTTGATCGAAGGCCGTGTAGCCGAGACTGAGATCGGTGTCCTGAATGGTTAGGGCATTGATGGAACCCGTCGATGTGATCAGGCTCGCGCCGGCCGTGGAGCCACCCAGAATGCCTTTGACCTCGCCGCCCTCGATGGTAATGTCGTTCGCCCCGTTTTCCAGCGCGAAAATGCGCCCGAAGGTACTCCGGCTGGACTGATCGAAGAGGATATTACGGAACGTGATGTGCCGCACGCCTTGGAGCCGGACGAGCCAGTTGTTAGCGGCCGTAGGGATCGTGTAGTTCCAGGTGGGCGGCGTCAGTGGCGTCTGTGCCTGGAAAATGACCTCGTCTGAGCTACCGCCCGTGCGCGTGAAGGCAGAGATCGTCGTCTGGTCGAAGTAGGTCTCTTCCCGGAGGTTAAACGTGACCTGTGCCGAGGTGCCGAGGACTTCGAGTGCAGCTGTTGCCTGGTCGGGGGTCTGGAAGTCGGGCGAGGTCCCGCCGATGGTGTAGAAGCCGGCGAGCGGAAGCAGCGGGGCTTCCGGTTCGTCGGCCCCTTTGTAGACATAGGTTGCGCCACGAAAATTGTTTTCGTGATCGCCGGGAATGAACGAAATGCGCGGGGCTGCAAGGGTAGGGTCCCCGATGGACGAGCCGGTGAGGCGGAGATCGGTGTCGGTGTTGAGCTGGAAGGTCGGTTTCTTGAAGGCGCTGGAGGCATCCTGGCCTGTGACGGCTTGGTACTCGGAGAGCGTGTTGTAGCTCGTGCCGTTATACCGCGCTGGGAAGCCGGCTCCGGTGTGAATGAGGTTATAGTTGCTGACGAAGGCCGGCCCAAGTGCATTGGCGATGTTGAAGACTGAGCCCGTGCCCTCGTTGACAAACACGTTGTTCTCGATGCGGTCTGAAGGCGTAACCGTGCTCGTTTCATAGACATCCGCCAAGGAATTCCTCCCGACCAGCACGGTGTTGTGCCGAATGCTCACGCCAATGCCCCCACCGATCACCTTCGCCGCTCCCGAGGCTCCGTTCGGCGGGGTGTCGTAGAACATGTAGTTGTTTTCAAAGCGTACCGTGTAGTCCGGGAGCGTGGTGAGTTGGCTCAGCGCTACAGCGGTTCGCTGATTGCGGATGTCGAACGTGTTCTGCTGTACAAGGGCACCCTCTGTGGCGGTGAGTTGTACGGTAGTGGCCGGATAGAGCGCCGACGTGTCCGTGAAGTCGTTGTTGACCAACTGCAAGTCTTGGTGGCGCGCCACCCGGACTGCCGCATTCGCAAACCCCTCGAAGTCGTTGTTTCGGATGGTCAAGAACTGAGAGACCGTTGGGTTTTCCAGCAGGATCGCCGAGTAGCCGTTTCCGAAGTCGTTGTTTCGGATGGTGAGCCTCTCGTTCACAAACCCGTTTCCGTCAATGTGCGCGCTGCCCACGACTCGGGGAGCGGTGAATTCGTTGTTCTCGATCGTGATGTCGCTGGTCCCTTCGAGCTTGAAGATGGTGCCAAAGTCCAGATTGCTGGGTTGATCGAACTGGATATCCTTGAACCGGATGTGCTCCACGTTCACCAACCGGACGACCCAGTTCGTCGTCTGGCTCGCACCGGTGAACCGCCAGGTCGGGCTCGTGCCGGCACTAAACGTGAACAAGACTTCGTCGTCCGGTGAGCTGTCTCGCCTGAACGGGGTAATCGTCACCTGTTCGTCGAACGTCTGCTCGTTCAACTCGAACGTAACGGGGCCATCCGTCCCGTCTTGCACGAGAACATCCACGGCCTCCGTGATCGTCTCGAAGTCGTCCCCAGAGCCGACGGTGTAGGTCCCGCTCAACTGAGCCAAGCTGGTGGTGGAGAACAGGCCGGCAAACAGAACAGCAGTAAGAAAGCGGTGCAAGATCGTAGAGCTAATGGGTAGAGAAGTACAGAGTCTACCTAACAAGACGACATTGCCGGCCTTAACGGGTCAGGGCGCGAGACAAAAAGTCCCGCGCCCTGTCGTGTTTTCCGTTGCGTGCTATTCTTGGCGTGTTTGGCGGAGCGTGCAGGCCCCAACTACAACACGATCAGCTTGCGAGTGACCGCAGTGGTGCCATCGGTGACGCGCACGAGGTAGACACCCGGCGAGACCCGGCGCTCATCCAACGAGACCGTCTGATTGGGGCTCGCAATCGCATCGCGGTACACCTGCTGCCCGAGGGCGTTGTAGACCTCCACTTCAAGCTCCCTGTGAACCTGAGCCTGATCGATGGCGAGGTGGAAGGAGCGGCTGATGCCCACCGGGTTCGGGTAGACCTCGACGGCGAAGCCGGCACCTGGAACGGCGGCATCCTCCGTGCCGGTGACGACGCCTTCAAAGATCGCTGAGGCTTTCGCAAACACATCGTTGGCCACGTCGATGCCGATGAGCCGGCCGGGGATATCATCGATGGGGGGATGGATACCGCCCCAGATCCGTGACAGGCTCGTTTCGTCGGAGGCGTCCCGGTAGGTGGCCCACTGAAGCGTGATGTCCGTGCTTGGTCCGTTCTCGAAGGCGAGGTATTCGTCGTGCGTGAAACTGAATTCGCCGATGCCGCCAGGGAAGTACTCGCTGCCGGTGAACATCGTCAGGATCTCCGAGGCGGCCCTCGAAAACGTCGAGTGGCCGGAGACGTAGCCGGCAAAGGGCGGCGTGACGAACGAGGGCTGCTGGTACGGCCACCAATCGTCGGCCAGGATCCAGCCTACGCCGGCGTGATCCGTCTCGGCGTCGGCTACGTAGGCCGGCCCGCGCCATGCGTTGAGCTTGATCTTGCCTACGTTCTCGTTATTGGCCCCTGCCAGTTCGTCGCCTTCCTGGACCACTTCGATGTGTCCGTCGATGAGCATGATGCCATCCGGGGAGTAGCTTGGGAGGTTGGGATCAGAGCTTTGACCGCGGGAGGCGAGCGAACGGATGGCGGAGACGGGCCGGATGTAATCGTACCAGCTCTTGATGCCCCAGACGCTGATGGCCACGTCATGGAACGACGCACCGAGGAGGAAATAGCCGTGCACGTCCCAGGCGAGATCGCTCATCACATCGCCGGTGCCACCGAACCGCTTGACGAGTGCCTCGTGATCGCTGACCTCGTTAAAGATCGTGAACCAGTGGCCGGGTGGCGTTTCCGACCGGGGGCCATCGGCCCAGAACTCAGCCAAGACGCGCCCATAGTCACCCATGCGCACCAGTTGCGGCTCATAGACTTCGCCGGTAAACGGGTTGATCGCATGGCCTTGGCTACCGGTGATGCCACCATTCAAGAGATCGTAGAACTCGACGTATTCCTCAGCTGTCGTGGGAAATTCCGAGACGGGGGTATTGCCGCGAGACGCCGGTGAAATGTCGATCATCGTCTCGTTGTCCGGATCCAGATGGCTAGACCACACGGCGACGAGTGCGAAATTCCAGATGTAATCTCTGGAGCCGCCGGCACCCGTGCCGAGTTCGAGCTGTGGCGGCGCGCCTGGATCGTGGTAGACCCAGTAGTCGACGCCGTCGCGCTCGAAGATCGTCAAGTCGTCAGGCGTGAGCGCGAACGGGGTAACCTGGCCCCATTCTGGGCTCAAGAAGCCAGGAGTGTTGCCCGGGACCACTTCACCGTTGGCATCGACCGTAAAATCCAAAACGAGGGGCTGCCAGCGGTTGACATCGGTCAATGTGGGGTTGCCGGACAGGCCCACGACGAGCGGTGCGTTGGCCGTCGTGTAGTTTAGCGTGGCGTAGTTGTTCACCTCATTCGATCCATCGGCGAG
>JBCDHV010000430.1:0-3873 GCA_038749615.1 Bacteroidota bacterium | reverse complement strand
GCGGAGGCCTTCGTAGCCGGCCACGAGATGACTTCGGCCGGCAGAGCTCCCCCCCACGCTGTGCATGGCTTCCCCAAGTAAGCTCTGAGCCGAGTACGGCCGCCAATCGTCTAAACCCAGATGCATACGCCGGAGTTCATGTGCGCGGCGGAGGGCTGGGATTGCATCTACGGGTTGGCCTGCCAGGAGGTGTAGCTTACCAAGCCCCACCAGCACGCTCGCCAGATCGACGTGTGTTTCCGGGAGATGGCGTTCGTAGATGCCGGCTGCGCGTTCGTAATGGCGTTGGGCTTCCGCAAATTGCTGCTCGTCGCGGAGCAAGCGGGCTAAGTTGTGGTGCCCGACCGCCACGTCCGGGTGCGTTGCACCGGATGCACTATGCCACGCCTCGATGGCCTGCTCATACAGCGGCACGGCTTGGGCAGGCTGCCCCTTGTGCTGAAGCAGAAACGCCAGATTATTCAAGCTCGTGGCTACTGCTTGATGCTGGCTGCCGAAGTACTCTTGCCGGATGGCAAGGGCGTCACGGTAGACGCGCTCAGCCTCGTCGAGATGCCCCATCGAGCGAAGGAGCCGGCCGTAGTTGTTCAGGCTCGTGGCCACACTCGGATGCGCCTCGCCCAGCGCGGCCCGCTCGATGTCGAGCACTTGGCTCATCAGTGCTTCAGCCTCACCCAGCCGGCCGTATTCTTTGTGCAGCAGGGCCAAGTTGTTCATCGTGGCGGCCGTCTTGAGATGGCGCTCTCCAAGGGTGGGTGGGCGGAGCTGAAGCGACCGGGTGTACGCAGCGAGGGCGGCTTGTTCGTCACCGCCGGCTTGCACGATCAACCCAAGCAGATTCAGACTTTCGGCCACGTCTTGTGCAGGGACGGCGGCCTGCTCGCGTGTGGCTAAGGCTCGGCGCGTGAGCACTTCAGCCTCATCTGTGGCTCCGTTGTCATACAACAGAAGCGCGAGGTCATTCATGGCATCGGCCACGCGGGGATCGTCTGGGCCAAGGACACCACGCAGGAGTTCGAGTGCGCGCCGGTAGAGACCTTCGGCTTCGTCGTAGTCTCCCCACGCATGGTGGGACGACGCGAGAAACTTGTAGCTGCTCGCCAATTCCATTTGATCGGCCGCGCCGCTCGTTTCGAGTTGCTGCACGGCGAGATCGTTCACGCGGATGGCCTCTCGGTACCAGCCTCGCTTTTCGTAGAGCGGGCCTAAGACGTTGAGCACGGTCGACATACGCTCGGGGCGGTCGCCGAAGGTAGCCTGAGCTTGTTCGAGGCCGGCATCGAGCAGTTGGCGCACGGTGATCGTCGAGTCCCCTACTTGCTCTGGGTCCGAAATATCGAACAGGCTTTGCATATAGCGGTTCGCGGCATCGGCCTCGGCCAGCTGTACGGCCAGCCGGCGCGACTGGAACCCGATAACGCCGGCTGCGATCAGGGCAAAGGCAAACACAGCGGCGGCAAACCCGACGCCCCACCGGTTCCGGCGCATGAACAGGCCGGCTCGGTACGTCAACGCGTCGGGTTGGGCCGAGATGGGATAGCCGCGCAGCCACGCATCGAGATCGCTGCGCAACTGATCCACCGAGGCGTACCGGTGCGCCGGCTGACGGGCAACCGCTTTCGACAGGATGGCGTCGAGGTCGCCGCGCAGCTCGCGGGAAACATCGGTGTCTGCGTACAGCCCCGGCTCTGGGGTGTGCGCCGAGGCACGCAGCCGTTCGGGCGAACAGATCGCCCGCTGAAGCGCCGGCCAGTCGGTAGCATCCGCCTTGTACGGGGTGCTACCCGTCACTAAGCGGTACAGCACGAGACCGAGGCTATAGACATCGCTCGCTGTGGTCACCGGCCGGCCCAGGACCTGTTCCGGGCTGGCGTACTGCGGGGTGAGGGGCCGGCCTTGGCTGTGCGTGCCCACCAGTTGCGCCACTCCGAAATCGAGCAACTTAGGCTCACCTTGCGCTGGCTTGTCGGGGTTGGGCGCGGCGACGAGAACGTTCGATGGCTTCAGATCGCTGTGGACGACAAGGTTCTGGTGCGCAAACGAAACGGCTCGGCAGACCTGAACGAAAAGCCGGATGCGGTCGCGCACGGACAGTCGATGCAAATCGCAGTACTGGTCGATCGGTAGCCCAGGGACGAGCTCCATGATCAGGTAGGGTAGCTTGTCCTTGCCGTCCGGCCCCGTGACCGTTCCCCCATCGTAGAGCTGGGCGATGTTGGGATGGTTGAGGCGGGCCAACGTTTCCCGCTCACCCTGAAAGTGACGGGCATGGCTGCCGGCCATGCGGACCAGCTTGATCGCGACCTGTTTCTGGAACAGATCGTCATCGCGCTCGGCGTAGTAGACCTGCCCCATGCCCCCCTCACCGAGGAGGCGGACTAGACGATACGCGCCCACGCGCCGGCCCATCCAACCTGAATCGGGCTTCGGTTCCTCGCCCACGAGGTGGCGCACTTGGCCGGCTGCGTGTTCCATGAAGCCGGAACTCGAGTCGTGCGCAACCAGCAACGCCTCGACCTCGCGATGCAAGATCTCGTCGCCCAAGCAACGGGTGCGGATGTACTCGGTCCGTTCGAATTCAGGTAGCGTAAGCGCGTCAGCCACGACGCTCTTGACCTGCTCCCAACGCTGTCTCATGGGTGTGCATGCCTCGTGCGGGGTGCCCTCGCCGGCACCAAATGCCTCGGCGGGAAGGTAGCATGTTGCCGGCGCTTTGACAAACGTGGGACCACGGCTGTGCGGTTCATGCTGTCTGTCCCCTTCTAGATGTGGGATGCGATACTGAAGCAAACGTCTGCAGCACCTCGGATTTTCCTGCCCAGTCATGCGCCTCATTGCCCTACTCGCCGCCTCACTCGCCGCCCTGCTTCCTGCATCGCTCACTGCCCAGACCCTTGTCGGCCAACTCGCCGGCACCGAGGTGGCTGGGGTAGACGAGATGCGTAGTTTGCATGGTGGAGCTGACGGTAACTTGTACACCTGCGGGGCCTTCACGGGCACGGCTGACCTAGCCCCCAACCTCAACACATCGGCCGGCACCTTTCTCAGCACCGTGGCAAGCCGCGACGGGTTTTGGAGCGTCTACACCCCCACGTTCGCACGGGGAGGCACGCTGGGGTTTGTCTTCAGCGACGATGGATGCAATGCGATCAAGGGGGACGCCGATGGCAACGCCTACGTCGCCGGCACCTATGCCGGCACGTTTGCCTTTGGCGACGGCACCCCTTCAGCAAGCAGCTCGGCGGACAACGGGTACGTCGCGAAGGTCAATCCCAATGGCTCGCTCGGCTGGGTACGGCTGCTCACGGGGGATGGCAGCGTGAAGGCCGTGGGGGTCGTGGTGGATGGTTCGGGCAACGTGACCGTCGCCGGCACCTTCACCGGAACGAGCGTCGATGTCGAGGGGGCTACGCTGACGGGAGCGGCACCTACGGCTGTGACAACGTTCATGGCAAGCTACACGGCCGCCGGCGTCTACCGCTGGGGGTTCGCCCTCGGGGGCAGCGGAACGGCCAGCATGACGGCAACCGATCTCGAACTCGATCTGACCAGCAGCTTCCAGACCCGGTTTGTCCTGTCCGGCAATTTCTCCGGCACCGTCGAATTCGACCCGACCAGCGGCCAGGATCTACGCAGTAGCGGGCAAAGCCTCCGGAACGGATTCCTGATCCGCATCACCGATACCGGCTCGTCGTTTGGATACGGGGGCGGCTTGTCGCTCGCCGGCACGGACGACATTGAACCGCTCGCCGTAACCAGCCGGCTTGATGGCTACGCACTCGTCGGGCACTTCCGCGGCGAGGCCAACTTCGACCCGAACGGCCCGTTTGTGATCACGACGAACGCAGCGGGAGGGACCGACGGGTTCATTGC